>CACYHU010000021.1 GCA_902774215.1 uncultured Chloroflexota bacterium | reverse complement strand
CCGCCGACATTAACAGTACACACAGGTGTTCCGCACAAAAGAGCTTCTGCAGCAGCTGTTGAAAAACCTTCGCGTTCACTGGCGCAAACGTAGAGCATACATCGTGAAATAACCGCATAAGGATTTTTCAGATAGCCGGTGAATGTTACAGAGTCTGATATTTTGAGATCTGCAGCCATATGCTCAAGCTCCCGGCGTTGGGGACCGTCCCCTATTAGATAAAAATGAGAAGGGAAACCGCTTTCAGTCAGCCTTTTTTGAATGGAAAGCATCCGATTCCATCCTTTCAGCGGAAGCAATTTTCCAACCCCGCACCAGTTCATCTGTTCCGGATCCATCACAATACCATAAGGTTCGATCCCCGCAAGAGAACGAATTTTTTCACTTTCGAAAATATTATACAGGATCATACTTTGTTTCTCCGGAACATGGAACTTCACAAACGCCTGCTTTACATCTTCGGAAACAAAGACAATCATGTCAGCCCTGCCGTAACATTGATCCGCTTCCTCAGAGCTTCGAAATCCTTCCGTATACTTTTTATCAGAGAGAACAGGGGTATGGATCCAGCTTATAACTTTAGTACCCTGATTCTCCGGACAGCCTCCGATAACCCGGGCAGACGGGCCTTCAAGAAATGAAACCACGATATCATATTGCTCCGGGATAATTTTTTTATATAACTGTTCCGGTGTCCAGAGTTTCATCCAGTAGGAATTCGCCGGAACATCCCGCCCGATCCATGATGAATAGGCAACATCAGAAGCAAGCATTTCACGGTTTGGGCCCCAGTCAAAAAGCGTTCGCAGAGAAACATCAAATTTGCTCTTATCAAGACCGTTGACAAGATTAACGAGGACCTTTTCCGCACCACCCGGTCCAAGATCATGGATCAAAAACAAAACCTTTTTCTTCATTTCTGATCCTTTGAGAGCTTCCTTCTGTGCAGCTGTCTCTGAACACCTGGGGGCAGCAGGCCCAAAAGAAGGGGACGGAACGCAAACACGGACAGGGCTGCAGGCAGTTTCAGTGCTTTCACTGCAAGCAGCCGGACTCCAGCTTCATTAATACGATATTTCCATTTTCTGCGGGAGGCAGCATTCCGGTCATCCCGCATCTGATAAAGCGGTTCATGTATATTTCCGCCGCGGTACCCCATTGCATACATCCGTACCCAAAGCTCATAATCCTCAACCCGTTCAAATTCAGCCTTTTCAGAATATCCGCCCGCCTTAACAATCGCTTCTCTGCGAACCATACAGCCGGCATGACAAAAAGGCGTACCATGGACAAGTTCGGAAGGTTTCGGTTCATCAGGGTATCTGCTTACGCCCCAGACTCCCTGAGAATCGTAACACAGCATATCGGTACTCACAATATCCAAATCCGGATGTGCAGATAAAAAAGCCAGTTCTTTTTCAAATCTTTCCGGAGAACAACGGTCATCGCCATCCATACGCGCAATAAATTCACCGGAAGCTTTTTCAAGACAGCGGTTAAGGGAAAAACTCAGTCCTTTATTTTTATCATTAGTAAGAATAATAATTTTATCCGGATATTTTTTCTGCCAGTTCAGCAAGATGTTCGATGTTTTGTCAGTTGAACCATCGTCACAGATAATACACTCCCAGGACGTCTCGGTTTGATCCAGTAAACACTCAATGCTTTCATCCAGTGTCTTTTCACAATTTAAAACACTCATCAAAACACTGATAACAGGAGTACAACCACTCATTAAATCAAAGTTTCCCGCAGGATCTTCACGATACGTTTCGCCGCATTTCCGTCACCATATGGATTCACGGCATGACTCATTGCGTTGTAAACATCCTGATCCAATAATAATTCTGCGCAGGTTTGATAAATCGTTTCTTCATCAGTTCCGACAAGCTTCAGCGTACCGGCGTCGATCCCTTCCGGACGTTCTGTAGTCTCTCTCATAACCAATACCGGTTTACCGAGAGCAGGAGCCTCTTCCTGAATTCCTCCGCTGTCTGTAAGAACTAAAACAGATCTTGCCATAAAATTATGAAAATCAAGCACATCCAGGGGTTCAATCAGGCGGATCCGGTCACAGCCGCGCAATTCCATATCAGCCACTTCTCTGACAGCCGGATTCATATGTATCGGATAAATAATTTTTACATCAGGGAAATTTTCCGCTATGCGGCGAACAGCTCTAAACATACGATGCAGCGGTTCCCCAAGATTCTCCCTGCGATGAGCTGTCATCAGAATCAGACGGGAACCTTCAGCCCATTGAAGATCCGGATGTACATAATTTTCCTTGATTGTTGTTTTCAGCGCGTCTATAACCGTATTTCCGGTAACAAATATTTTTTCCGAAGGAATGCCTTCCGCAAGCAGATGATCCCGTGCTGTCGTTGTGGGAGCAAAATTATAACGCGCAACAATGCTGACAGTCCGCCGGTTAAATTCCTCAGGGAACGGGGCATAAATATCGTATGTACGCAGACCAGCCTCAACATGTCCGACAGGAATTTGCAGATAAAAACAGGCAAGCGCAGCCGCAAATGTCGTTGATGTATCTCCATGCACCAACACAACATCCGGTTTTTCAAGTTCCAAAACAGGTTTTATTCTATTGAGAATATGCGTGGTAATATCAAAAAGTGTCTGTCTTTCGTGCATAACAGCCAGATCATAGTCTGCTTTAACATTAAAAACATCAAGAACCTGATCAAGCATCTGCCGATGCTGTCCTGTGACACATACCCTTGTATCGAAATCGGAACTGTTCCGGAGTTCAAGGACAACCGGACACATTTTGATTGCCTCCGGACGAGTTCCAAAAACCGCCAGAACTTTTTTCATAATTTATACACTCCATCGAGTGAGATCATATTTCTTGTATCAAGGATTATTTTGCCTTTCAGACTTTCCGGATCGTTTTTTATCTCACTGTGTCCGACCATGATGACAACAAAATCTGTTTTTTCTAAAAAATCAGTAAGACTGTGGACCTGATTCTGAACCATATCTTTTTTGATAAAGGGATCATAGACAACAGGAAAATGATCTGTTGTTTTATGCCGGAGTACATCGATCAGCTGCAGCGTGGGACTTTCACGGGTATCATCAACATCCTCTTTATATGTAAGGCCATAAAGTCCGACACGGGAAAAATCTCTGATTCCCTTCTCTTCCATGATCTCACTAATACGCTTATAAACATATTCCGGCATACTGTCATTGACGTTTCGTGCCGAATGAATAAGCGGTGTCATATTCGGAAAATCCCCGACAAGGAACCATGGATCCACCGATATGCAATGGCCACCGACACCCGGGCCGGGATTGAGAATATTTACCCGCGGGTGCCTGTTCGCAATACGTATTACTTCGTATACATCCATTCCCGCTTCATGACAGATCTTGGTCAATTCATTTGCAAAAGCGATGTTGATATCACGGAAGGTGTTTTCAACGACCTTACTCATTTCAGCAGTTCTGATATCGGTAATAACGATTTCGCCCTTGCAGAAGCTTGAATACAGAGATTTCACGGTTTCTGCTGTTTCCGGATCATCAGCCCCGATCGTTCTGGAATTATTGATCAGTTCATGCAGCATATTGCCGGGGATGATCCGTTCCGGGGCATGTGCCAGGTGTATATTTCTTTCACCGACCAATGGACGGACACAATGGTCGATTGTTCCCGGTGAAATAGTTGACTCAACAACAAGGATCGCACCATCCCCGCAGATTTCCAATACGCTTTTACATGCCGAAACCACATATTTCGGATCAATTTTGCGTGATTTTTTCAGGTAGGGAGTCGGAACAGACACAATATAAATATCTGCTTTTTGATATCTATCAGAGAATTGAATACCTTTTTCAACAGCTTCCGCAAACAAGTCTGAAAGTCCGTGCTCTTCAAAAACTTTCCCGCCTGTCTGCAGCCCGTGCACCAAATCTTTATTATAATCAGTGCCAATAACATTCACACCGTGCGATGCCATCATCAGAGCGGTCGGCAGACCGATATATCCCATTCCGATAACGTTTACTACCATAGAAGATTTCCGTTTTTCCAGTTTTTCCATTTTAAAGAGTATAACGCTTTTTTTCGAAGATGAAAAGCAAATGTGAAAACCGCAGTTCAGCAAAAAAAGTAAAGGGGACAAAATCAGTAAATCTTCTGAGTAATTCTGCATTTCTGCACACTGTTTTATAATACTATTATCAAAATTTTTGAAAAGCTGCAGGAGTTTTTGTCATGTTCAGAAATGTTACACGCAAAAAACAGGTCCTTTCACAGGATGAATGTATTTCGATCCTGAAAAATGAACTCAGAGGTGTTCTTTCCGTGCTGGGAGATAATGATTATCCTTACGGTATGCCGATGAATCATTTTTATAACGATGAAGACGGGAAAATTTATTTTCACAGCGGTAAAACCGGGCATAAAATTGATTCAATCGCCCGGCATCCTAAAGCTTCCTTTTGTGTTTTTGATAAGGGCACTCATGAAAACGGAAACTGGTATCTGACATTCAGAAGTGTTATCGTTTTCGGAAAAATTGTGATTATTAAAGACAGGGAAAAGATTTATGATATTGCGCGTAAACTGAGTTATAAATTCACTGATGACAGTGCGTATATCGAACATGAGATAGAAAATTCAGGTCCCGGAACATTTATGTTCGCTCTTATTCCTGAATTCATAACGGGTAAACGTGTGACGGAACGGTAAAAGTTCAAAGCTTCCAATAGAAACAGTGGGATTATGCGAATTAATCGTGTTGAAAATCCATTTTCCTATTACAATAATAACAGGCAAACGATTTTGACTTAGAGGATTGGATGCAAAGTATGGAAAAGAAATATATAATGGCACTGGATGCCGGTACGACCAGCAGCAGATGCATTCTCTTCAATCAAAAGGGGAAAATTTGCTCATCCGCTCAGAAAGAGTTCACACAATATTATCCACAGCCCGGCTGGGTAGAACATGACGCAAATGAGATATGGCAGACGCAGCTCTCCGTTGCACGTTCCGCGATGCAGAAAATCGGAGCGTCTTATGAAGAAATTGCAGCGATCGGAATAACCAACCAGCGGGAAACTGTAGTGGTCTGGGACAGAAAGACCGGGCTTCCGGTATACCACGCGATCGTCTGGCAGTGCCGCAGGACCGCGGATATGAAGGAAGAACTCATGAGTAAATATCCGGATATCGCGGATACCGTTTACCATAAAACAGGACTTGTATTCGATCCGTATTTTTCCGGAACAAAGCTTCGCTGGCTGCTGAATAACGTCGAAGGTCTGCGGGAAAAGGCCGAAGCCGGAGAATTATGTTTCGGAACTATAGACAGCTGGCTGATCTATAAGCTTACCAAAGGAAAAGTGCACGCGACCGATTACTCCAACGCATCCCGAACGCTGCTCTTCAACATTAATACGATCGAATGGGATGACGTTTTGTGCAGAATGCTGGAGATACCGAAATGTATGATGCCGGAAGCAAAACCATCCAGCTGTATTTACGGAGAAACAGATCCGGAATTTTTTGGCGGACCGATAACCATTGCCGGTGTAGCGGGAGACCAGCAGGCAGCTTTGTTCGGGCAGGCCTGCTACGCTCCGGGTGAAGCAAAAAACACTTACGGAACCGGCTGTTTTATGCTGATGAATATCGGAGATAAACCGATCTATCCAAACAACGGTCTGCTGACAACCATCGCCTGGGGCTTGGACGGAAAGGTCGAGTACGCATTGGAAGGTTCTGTTTATGTTGCTGGCGCTGCCATCCAGTGGCTGCGCGATGAGCTGAAAATTATTGACTCCGCTGCTGATTCCGAATATTTTGCGACCCGTGTCGAAAACACAAACGGCTGTTATGTCGTACCTGCCTTTACAGGGCTGGGCGCTCCCTACTGGGACCCGTATGCTCGCGGCGCAATTACAGGTTTGACAAGAGGTGTTAATAAATATCACCTGATCCGGGCATCAGTCGAATCTCTGGCATTCCAGACTTATGACGTTCTGGCAGCTATGGAAGCCGGATCCGGCGTAAAACTCAGCACATTGAAAGTCGACGGCGGTGCCTGTAAAAATAATTTCCTGATGCAGTTCCAGTCCGATATTATCCACGCCAATGTACAGCGGCCTGAATGTGTAGAAACAACATCAATGGGTGCATCTTATCTTGCAGGTCTGGCAGCGGGTTTTTGGAGCAGCAAAGAAGATGTCATCAACAACTGGGCGCTGGATAAGGAATTCAAACCGAAAATGGCAGAAAATATCCGGAAAAAGGAGCTGGCTGGCTGGCATCAGGCGGTCAAAACCACACTCGGATGGGCAAAATAAATAATTCAGTATTACAGGTCAGAGCATTATTTAACCTGTCTATTTTTACTGACATAATTACATAATTACTTACTAACGAAACAGCGAGAGGAGGAGTAGAACACAATGATTGATGCATCCTATGATGTAATCGTTATCGGGGGAGGGGTAGTCGGGTGTGCAGCTGCGCGCGAATTATCACGATACAACCTAAAAATCGCTCTGCTTGAAAAATCCGCAGATATCTGTGCCGGACAAAGCAGAGCCAACACCGCAATAATCCATGGCGGATATGACGCAAAACCGGGAACCAGTAAGGCATATTACAATTTGAAAGGGAACCGGATGTTTGATAATATCTGCGGTGAACTGGATGTTCCCTATGAATGGAATACATCTCTGGTCGTTTCATTTGCTCCGGAAGAAGACCCTCAGATTGATGAGCTTTACCAGCGCGGGATTCAAAACGGTGTCCCCGGTCTTGAGATTATCGGACATGATGAGATCCTGCGCCGTGAACCCAGCATCAATACGCAGACCCATAAAGCTCTTCTCGTCAACAATGGCGGGATCGTCTGCCCTTATGAACTGACTACGGCATATGCTGAAAACGCAGCCAAAAACGGTGTGTCTTTCTTCCGATCCTCCCCTGTCACCGCTATCAGGAAAGACAACAACGGATGGATCGTTGAAACACCTGAGAAAAAATACAGCTGCAGAGCGGTTATAAACTGTGCCGGCGTTTACAGTGATGAGATCCATAACATGGTTTCAGAAGATAAACTTGAAATCAAGCCCCGCCGCGGTCAGTACTATCTGGTTGATAAAAAATATGCGAAAGCATTTAATGCAGCAATCTTCCAGGTTCCGACAGCTATGGGAAAAGGCATCCTCGTAGCGAGAACAGTTGACGGTACGGTATTGTTAGGGCCTACGGCTGAAGATATCGATGATAAAACAGACAAACGAACAACCGCCGCGGGACTGGCGAGCGCACTTGAAGGGGCGCGAAAAACCTGGCCAAACCTTCCGGGCAGGGCTTTCATAACCGAATTTTCCGGCCTTCGTGCACACTGCACACGCAATGATTTCATTATCGGAGAGGTTCCGGATGCGCCTTTATTCTTTGATGCCGCCGGTGTAGAATCCCCCGGTTTGACTTCAGCACCCGCAATCGGTGCAGATCTGGCAAAAATGACAGCTGAAGCACTCAAGGCAGCACCCGACGCAAAATTCGACCCGATCCGCAAAGGTATTCCAAAATTCCGCGAGCTTTCCAACGAAAAACGTTCCGAACTGGTAGCCGGAAATCCTGATTTCGCCAAGGTAGTCTGCCGCTGCGAAACGGTAACTGAAGCTGAAATCCGGGAAGCGATACGCCGGCCGGTCGGTGCTGTGAATGTTGACGGCATCAAGATCCGAACACGGGCAGGAATGGGACGCTGTCAGGCAGGTTTCTGTACACCGCGTGTTCTTGAAATATTATCCGAAGAGCTTGGTGTACCGCTCGAAACATTACAAAAGTCAGAAGCGGGTTCACGCTATGTCTGCGGAAAGATTTTTGATTGAAAGGGGTGCGGCTCATGAAAAATGTTGATATTGTTATCATTGGCGGAGGTCCTGCCGGACTTGCTGCAGCAATCGGCGCATATGAAGCCGGTGCCCGTGAAATTCTGATCCTTGAGCGTGAAAATGCCCTTGGAGGTATTCTGAAACAGTGCATCCACAACGGTTTCGGACTGCATACGTTCAAAGAAGAGCTGACCGGTCCGGAATACGCACAGCGTTTTATTGATAAAGCTGCTGAATACGGTATTCCTTATCAGCTTAATTCAATGGTTCTGGATATATCCTCTGAAAAGGTGATCACCTGTGTGAGCCACGAACACGGTGTACAGCAAATCAAGGCAGGCGCGGTTATCCTCTGCATGGGGTGCCGTGAACGTCCGCGCGGTGCACTGGGTACACCCGGCGAACGCTGTTCCGGGATATTCACTGCAGGCACTGCTCAAAAGCTTGTCAACCTTGAAGGGTATATGCCAGGGAAAAAGGTCGTCATTCTCGGATCAGGTGATATCGGTCTTATCATGGCCCGGCGTATGACATTCGTCGGAGCGGAAGTGATCTGCTGCGTAGAAGTAATGCCTTACAGCGGCGGTCTGAAACGGAACATCGTCCAGTGCCTGGATGACTATAATATTCCGCTGTACCTCAGCCATACCGTCATTGACATTCACGGGAAAGACCGCCTTACCGGTGTAACAATTGCAGAAGTGGATTCTCACATGAATCCGATCCCCGGTACTGAACAGGAAATCGAATGCGACAGCCTTCTGCTCTCTGTGGGGCTGCTGCCGGAGAATGAACTCAGCGAAATGGCTGGCGTAGAGCTTTCACCCAATACCAGCGGCGCTGTGGTAGATGAAACGCTCCAGACATCAGTTCCGGGAATTTTTGCCGCAGGCAACGTTCTCCATGTTCATGATTTAGTCGATTTTGTTTCGGAAGAATCAGAATTGGCAGGCAGAAGTGCTGCCAATTATGTAAAACAGCAGGAAAAAGAAAAAACTGTAAATCACCGGAAGGTAGTGATGGGGAATGGTGTAAACGCTATCGTTCCGCAGCAGATATCATTCACGCCGGATCATGATGTCCACATGATGTTCCGTCCCCGGGCGGTCTATAAAGGAGCCGTTATCACTGCATCTGCAGGCGATAAGGTCCTGTTCTCCCGCAAAGCAAGAATCCTGGCACCCGGAGAAATGGTCAATTTTACACTGAACAAAAATGATCTGACAGAAGCAGATCACGATTTACCGATCACCGTTGAGATCAAGGAGGCAGCCTGATGAACAGAACACTGACATGTATAGGATGCCCGATGGGCTGTCAAATTGAAGTTGAACTTGACGAAGAAGGAAAGTTCGTAAGTTCAAAAGGCTGGTCATGCAATATCGGCAAACGCTATGCACAGGAAGAAGTAACCGCGCCTGTCCGTACCGTAACAGCCCTGATGGAAGTCGCTGACAGATCCGAACCCTTATCTGTCAAAACCGCCCAACCGATCCCGAAGGGAAAAATATTTGACAGCCTTGAACAGATCAAAAAAATAAAGGTTCAGGCACCGGTTCACATCGGAGACATTGTCATTGAAAATGTCTGCGGTACGGGTATCGCTGTGGTCGCTACAAAAAATATTCTGTAGATCAACTATTCAGGAATTTTCACCGAATAAAAGTTACTGAGACATTAGCAAGCATGGGGCTGTCGCACATCTTTTATAGTGTATGACAGCCTCTTTCAGAAATACCATCAAAAGCAAATGCTCCGCAATGGTAGCGCGGACAGCAGGTCTTGCCGGTGGGTGAACTTCCCGCACCATGGAGATATTGCCGGGGCCGGTCGAACTGACCTCAGTCACTCGCCAGCTTTGGCGCTTTAAATTATCGAGAAACGGCTCATCCTTTGTTTTTGGGAATCATCTGAATAATCGTATCATCAACGGAGTGATTCAGCAGCTTATACAGGGGTGTCGGGGGACACGCGTGAGCTCAGCGCGTGTCCCCCGACTGAATTACAGGGACGCGGGAATCACTTTCGCAGGCTGCTGACGTTTATTCCGCGTCCCTGCGTAGCACTCCCTCCCGATGGCTTTTCAAATTTATTATTTGCGACAGCTTCATTAAAAATCAAACAGACACGGCTGGATCCAATGGTCATCGGATTCCTTCTTCTTTTTGCCCTTCTCCCTGCCTTTACCGCTGCTTTTCTTGTTATTCTTCACATTATGAACAGGCTCAGTCGGAATTACAGCTAAGTCGAGAGCCTTTTCAATTTCAGCACGGATCCCTTCTGACATGGAAACAATACATCTCAGTTCATATGGGAGCGGCACCTGCTGATAGCTGAAATCACTTTTCAGGTCAAAATCCTTTTGATAAATGAAAACTACAGCCTTTATCCCCTCGTATTCTACTGAAAAACCGTGCTCATTTTCAATCAGTCTGCCGGGAACACCTGCGGTATCCAGTTCGTAATTTACCGATTGCCAATGTTCCTTCCGGGAAAACTCTCCAGACTGATTCAGGAACAGCAGATAATATACATCATCTTTGAAAAGATCCATTTTTGACAGGTATGGACACTGCTTGAGAAACCCGCTGCGGCTTAAACCGGATAAAATGATTTCCCTTAATGCTTTTGCTTGTGATTCCTTCCTGTCTGATTTGCCTTCGTTTTCAAATATCTGAGTTATCTGATTGATCAACACGTCCATATTTCTTTCTCAAAAATGATTTCAACAGATGCAGATTGCGGCAGCCGTAAAGATCCGCAAGCTGCAGCAGGACCATGTGATCCAATCTGAAGATTTTGCGCTTACCGATACCGATCTCATCGAAAAGAAGCTTTTTCAGTTCCTTTAGATTCGACGCAGGAGCTGAATTGTACAGTGTATCACAAAGAGCTTTTTCAGGCGATGCGATCACAAAACTGTACCCGTTTTCATTATGAAGAACCAGCTCCGCAGCAAAAGCCTTTTTCGGTATATCGCGGTACGTATATACACCGAACATTGTCTCATGCCGTTTTTCCTTTCGTTTTCCGTATGCGGCACAAGTGATCGGGCAGTCTTTTTTCTCCGCTAATTTATAATAGTCCAATGCATATTCAAATGAAATATATGACGGCCCGTAAATACTATTCGCCAGATAATGAGGCGGTGTTTTCGGGTCATCTTCATAAATACCACGGATGATCGGATAAATCTCACCTTTCTCAACCATCCGTCCGATTTTTGCTTTCGGATTCACATATCCGGGCAGCTCAGAAATCAATATTGCTGTCGTTTTAATCATGCGTCTTATTATATTGCAATTTCTTTAATTTTCCCTGCAGACGCTGACATCCGCTGACTATTCAGCTTTTTTTTGCCTTGCGATCACATCAAACACAACATTGGTAAAATAGCTGTTCTTTTCTTCCATTTCATTTCCGTATTCCAGCTCAAGGATCTTGATTTCAACAACAAGTGTCTCAGTTTCAAGTGTATACAAATCTCCCCTGCGGATACGGTCGCATTTTCCGCGCTGCGCAAGACGCTGGCTGATACCCTCATTGGAAAGGGCAAAGTCGCTCATCAGGTACCATGTGGCGGTATGGATATCATCCTTATCAAAAAGCCATACTTCAAAGGCGGTCACAGCTTTGGGATCCGTATTGTTCAGAGTTTCTCCAATACCTATACCGCATTCACCCCTGAAAACATCACCCTGATCGATGGAGAAAACTTCATCATACATATCATTACCGATCCTGTACTGAGATTGATAATGGATCAGAATATCATCATCGGATTTTTCACTTCCGGGATTTTCGAAGCCATCCGGGGAAGCTGGGTGGGCAGTTTCTTCTCTGTATTCTGGATCAGGAGCGGCTGTCTCCTCCGTGATTTCTTCCCGGGATTCCGGAGATTCGGGCTCTGTCTCTATGTTTTTACTTACCTGTTCCTCAGCATTGTTTTTCCCGGCACGGATCATTTTTAATAATTCGTCTTCGCTTTCCGCCTCATTTTCCGGGTCTGTTTCCACAAGCGGTTTTTCAGCATTGTCTTTTATTTCCGGTTCAATTTCTGAATTTTCAGAGGGTCCGGGATTCTCCCCGGCTATTTCAACGGTTTTAACAGGAATATCCAGAGGGAACGAGGCTTCTTTCGTATTCTCAGTTTCCTTATGATTATCGCTTTCTTCCGGAATTACCGATTCTGAGCCCGCATCTTCGCCACCGTTAAATGAATGTGAGCTGGATTCATACTCAAGCCCGGAATACACTTTACTCTCCTGAACCGGTTCAGCCTGTTCAGAAGCGGTATTTATATCATCTTCATTTTCTTCTGTCTGAGGTTTTACATCGTTTATATCATCTTCCGATACCTGTTTTTCAGATTCAGATTCAGATTCTGCTTCGGCATCCGGCTCTGGCTTCTGAGAAGATTCCTCATCTGATGTCTTATTTTCGAAATCAGAAACAGCAGCAGTACCGTCATCCGAATTTTCATTGCTTTCGGATCCGTCAACGTCCGGCTCCGGTTCTGATGCTGGTTCAGAGCTTTCCTCCGGTTTTTCCTCTGTTTCAAAGGATCCTGACCGGTCATTCCCGCTTTCCTGCTCCATATCAGCAGTTTCAGGAGCCGGAGCTTCACTCTGTTCCTCATCGTTTTGAGGGAAGAGAGAGTCGAGGTCAAAAAGGGTATCAGGTGAATTATCCTGTACAGAACGTGCTTTATCCGGCGTGATCATATTGACAGAATCGTCTTCAAATTTCGGCGTTTTTTCATTGCGCCGTTTTTGCTTGTTTTTCGTTTGTATAAGAGACACTACATACAGAACAGCTGCCGCCGCTACCAGAATGCCAAAAATTATCAGCAGCGTCTTTCCGACACCGGAAAGCCCCTTGCGGGGATTTGTCGGCGTCCCCTCAGGAGACTGCTTCTGCACCCTGGTACCGCCGATTTTATCAGTTTTGTCAACTGCTTCAGCAAATTCTGCCAGCGCATAGGGCGAAACAGATTCATCGGCTTTCATATATTTCAAAACCGTGTCAGCTTTATTGCCCAGATGGCTGTAACGCCATGCAGCCAGGTCATCATCATGGTTTTGAGAATATTCATTGATAGACATACGGAGATAATCTTCCTGAATGATCTCAGAATTTCCGGATAAGGTCCTCCCGTGATCCTGAAACAGGCTGAAAAAACCAACCAGCAGCAAACATGCTGCCACTCCGATAATGATCCCTGTCTGAAACGGATATCTTTTGATTTTCGCTGTGATTTTGTCTATCATCTGCTACCTCGCAATAGTTTCTAATCCGGACCGGTTGGATAATATAAATTCCGGCTTGAATTACGTAGAATTTTTAATACTTGCATTAATTATATATTATTTTAAGATATTTTTGTATTTTGCGGCAATTTTTACTCTTCCCATATGGAGTGTCTGTTATAAAGCATTGATATTTATGTGATAAAATAAGAATAACTTTATTATTATACGGTATAAAGCAGTTATTTCCTGACTGCATTTCACGCCATACATTGCTATTATACAAAATACAGACGCGCTGAATTTTGATACCGCAGGATATACGAAAGGAGAAGCTTTACATGAAAAAGAACAAAACTCTTTTCCTGATCATGGTGGTTTTTTTGTGTCTGATCTGTTACAGCATTATCTCCCTGACTGATTTAGACACATCGCTTGGCAAACCGGTCCTGATCTGTATCTCCGCCGCCGCTGCTGTTGTTTTTGCTCTTTTATTCAGGCATTTATTAGAAATATTTGCCAAAAAGATAAAAACCGCCAATTTCACCCGGCTGCTCATGACACTGATCACATTGTTTATGGGTGGAATTCTGGGCGGACTGCTGGCGATACCGGTTTCATCCCTTCCCGGCTGGTGGGGGCAATACTGCCCGGTCCTGCTCGTTATAACGGTCATCATTCTGGTCGCCATGGTCTTCAGTTACCGCATGGACGCGTTTTGCGAATTTGCGAACCGCATCAGCAACGGAAAAATTCAGCTTTCTGAAGTAGCGTCTGAACATCAGGAGACGGCATTACTGGATACCTCAGTCATCATTGACGGCCGGATAGCGGATATTGCCCACTGCGGATTTGTCCCCGGCGTGCTGATCGTTCCGAACTTTATTCTGCTTGAGCTGCAGTTTATCGCGGATTCGGAAGACCCCCAGCGCCGTCAGCGCGGGCGAAGGGGGCTGGAAACGCTTGCCAACATGCAGAAAGATCCACAGGTTGCGATCCATATCAAAGAATTTGAGGTGCCGAATATCCGTGAGGCTGACGCCAAGCTGCTGCACGTGGCAATAGAACTTAACTGTCCGATCCTTACCAATGACTACAACCTCAACAAAGTCGCGGAGCTTCAGGGCGTCCGCATCCTCAACGTCAATGACCTGACCAACGCGGTGAAATCCATCCTGCTTCCGGGAGAAAAACTGATTGTAAATGTCATACAGGAAGGCAAAGAGATCAATCAGGGAGTAGGATATATGGAAGATGGTACGATGGTGGTCGTTGAAAACGGCAGACCTTACCTCGGTCAGGAAATTGACGCAGTAGTAACAAAAATTTTACAAACAGCCGCAGGCAGAATGATTTTTGCCCGGCATGAAAAAGAACTCGGAGTAAAACGATGAGCATTCAATTATATAATACGCTTACCAACAAAAAAGAACCGCTTGAAACCCTTGAACCGGGAAAAGTGAAAATGTATGTCTGCGGTCCGACAGTTTATAATAAGGCTCATATCGGCCACGCAATGTCAGCAATGGTTTTTGATATTATCCGCCGTTATCTGGAATACCGCGGTTATGAAGTTCAGTTTGCCATGAATTTCACCGATGTGGACGACAAGATCATCAAGCGCGCCAATGAAATGGGCGTTGATCCGTTCAAACTGGCTGAGGGCTATATTGATGATTTCCAGCAGGACATGAAAGACCTGAACATAAAGCCCGCGACCTTCAACCCGAGGGCTACACAGGAGATCGATGAAATCATCCAGATCGTTCAGGGTCTGGTTGACAAAGGATACGCATACCCGCTGGACGGCGATGTTTATTTCCGTGTCCGCAAGGATCCGGGGTACGGCAAGCTTTCCGGGCGCAATATCGACGATATGCGCTCCGGTTTCCGAAAGGAAGTGGATGACCGCAAGGAAGATCCGCTTGACTTCGCACTCTGGAAATCTGCAAAACCGGGAGAACCCTCCTGGGAAAGTCCCTGGGGACCGGGCCGTCCGGGGTGGCATATTGAATGCTCCGCGATGAACCACCACCTTTTCGGTGATTCGATCGATATTCACGGCGGCGGCAATGATCTGATCTTCCCGCATCATGAAAACGAGATCGCCCAGAGTGAATGCTACACAGGCAAACCCTTCGCACGCTACTGGATGCACAACGGCATGCTGCGCCTGAATGGTGAAAAAATGTCCAAATCGCTCGGCAACATCATCAGTATCCAGGAGTTTCTCAAAGAACACAGCGCGAATTCATTCCGCTACCTGATCCTGAATTCGGCCTACCGCAATCCGATCATTTTCAGCGAAGAAACACTTTCCCAGGCTGAAAAAGCTGTCGACCGCATGAAAGGTGCACTGAAACCCGCCAATCCGAAAACGGAATTGAAGGATAAGGAAGCGATTGCCGGTTTCAACGCGAAGATCGCTTCTGTGAAGGAAGATTTCATTACCAATATGGATGATGATTTCAACTCTGCCGGTGCCCTTGGCTGCATTTTCGAACTGGTCCGTGAGATCAATACGATGCGGGATATGGGTGCCTCCCAGGCACAGCTGGATCCGGCACAGGATCAGATCCGCGAATTTGCTGATGTCTTTGGACTGATTTTGGAAGAAGAAAAATCCGATGCCGGGCAGTCCGCCGATGTCTTTATCCAGATGCTCGTCGACCTGCGTTTTGAATTGAAGAAGCAGAAGAACTGGCCGCTTGCCGATCAGATACGCAAGAGTCTCGGAGAACAGGGTATCACTGTTGAAGACTCCAAAGAAGGTTCGCTCTGGTACCGCAGCGCCTGATTTTGAGGATAACTGATGAAAGAATGGATCACCGGCCGCAATCCGGTCTACGAGGTACTTTCCGCCCATCACCGTGATTCTTTTCAGGTAAAGATCGCTGACGGGGCGAAAATTGAAGGTCAGCTTGCGAAAATCTGCGACCTGGCCCGAAAATACCGGCTGCCTGTCACGAAAGTTCCCCGGAAACAACTGGATAATCAATTTGAAAACCATCAGGGTGTGGCGCTGGAAACGGCGCCATACCATTATTCAGATATATATGAGATCATCGCAGCGGCGAAGAAAAAGGATGAACCGCTTTTCATTCTGCTGCTGGATATGATCCAAAACCCGCAGAACCTTGGTACGCTTGTCCGCACTGCAGCGGCAGTAGGGATGCACGGTATCATCATGCCTCAGGCCAAAGCTGCCGGAGTAACACCGGCGGTTGTACATGCCTCCGTTGGCTCCACAGAGCATATACGCATTGCGCAGATGAATCTTGCACAGGCAATCGATATCCTGCACGAAGAAGGGCTTTGGATCATCGGTCTTGAAGGCGGAGAAGGATCCTCGCCTGTTCAGCCGAAACGGCTGGGCGGGCCTTTGGGGATCGTTGTCGGCAATGAAGGGGAAGGCCTTCGTCAACTGACCCGCAAAGCCTGTGATGAACTGACAGCCCTTCCCATGGCAGGAAAGGTTGAATCGCTCAACGCCGCCACCGCCGGTTCTGTGATGATCTATCTTGCGTATATGAAGCGGTTAACGATTATTTAGGAAATCACTGATAAGTAACCGAAATCCAACCGGTTAAGCAAAAATGTCATGCAGGTAAGCAGACAGCACAAATTAAGAGTATAATAATTTTCGTTTTGGAAACAAAACAAAAATCTAAATCTTTAAAAGGGCGAAGGTAACGGTAAAATGGCCGTGAGAGGCGCCCGAAGGAAGAAAAATGGAAAGAGTTGTTATTAAAGCTACAAAGCGAGACGTCACCGGTAAAAAAGTCAGCCAGCTGCGCCGTGAAGGCAAAATGCCCGGTGTTGTTTACGGTCACCACATTGAACCGATCGCCATCGTCATGGATGCCCGTGAAGTTACCCGTGCCATGATCGGCCTGACCCCGTCCAGCATCGTCACCATCGATATCGACGGCGAAGATCACGCCGCCCTGATCCGTGAACGCCAGCGCGATTACCTGCGCAATAAGTTCATCCATATCGATTTCCAGGCAGTTTCCCGCACGGAAAAGATCCGCGCCCGCATCGAAACCGTCCTCGAAGGTACTGCTCCGGCTGTCAAGAACTACAACGGTATCGTTCTTCACGAAAAGGAATATATTGAAGTCGAAGCTCTTCCGGAACATCTGCCGGAACGTTTCATTGTCGATATTTCCAACCTCAACCGCATTGGCGATATGATCCGCATCAGCGATATGTCCATTGCTGACGACGTCACCGTTTTCGATGATGTCAACGACGTGATCGTTTCTATCTCCGGCGTCAAAGAAGAAGCTGAAGAAGAACCCGCTGCCGGTGCCGACGAACCTGAAGTTGTCGAAAAAGGCAAGAAGGAAGAAGAAGCTTAATAGCTTTGGAATCGATCCAGAATCAAAAAGCCGGATGATCTGTCATCCGGTTTTTTATTTCAGGATATCGCCTTTTATTTCATCCAACCGCAGGCTTACCACCTGGGATGTAGAGTCCGCCGACATCGTGATCCCGTAGATCACATTGGATGTTTCCACGGTGTTGCGGTTATGAGTGATCAGCAGGAACTGTGTATCATTACTCAGCTCTTTGAGCAGGTCACAGAAACGACCCACGTTCGCCTCATCCAGCGCAGCATCGACTTCATCCATTACACAGAATGGCGTAGGGGATACCCGCAGCAGGGAAAAAATCAGCGCGACCGAAGTCAGACTTCTTTCGCCGCCTGAAAGCAGTGAAAGCTCCTGCTCCTTATGCCCCGGCAATTTAGCCTCGATCTCAATGCCGGAGCTGTTTACATCATTCGGATCTGTCAGCACCAGTCGGGCACTTCCGCCCCCGAAAAGACGGACAAACATCTTTTTGAACTCGATCTGCACCTTGTCAAACGTCCCAAGAAAGGCGTTTTCCATCATACGGTCAAGCTCGCCAATGACCTGACGAAGATCCGCATCCGCCTTTTTCAGATCAGCCATCTGGGTTTTCAGAAATGTATAACGCTCCGAAGATTCCGCAAATTCCGTAATGGCGTCAGGATTCACAGCGCCCATTCGCCGCAGGTGATTTTTCAGCCGCTGGATCTGGTCTTCCAGGTTCTCACTGAGAATTTCCACCTTCGGCAATTCAGAGACCATCTCACCCAGCGGGAGTGTATTCTGCCCTTCGATTTTTTCGTCATACATAAAGTTGACCATACCAAGGTCATCTTCAATACGTTTCTTCAAGGCTTCCAGCCTGTCGTCATGTCGCGTCACTTCCACCTGCGCCTGTGCAAGCATCCGCTCGCTGGAAACCACCATCTGCTGCTTTTCCTGAAAAGCCTGCTGATCAATGACGGCCTGTTCCTCCGCATGCTTCAAAGCGGCTTCGACAGGATCAGTCTCCTCAAGAATTGACGCCGCCAACTGATTTTCGGCATCAGACTTTTGCCTGAGCGCATCGATCTGCTCATCCAGGTTTTGGATGTTTTTCGTTTCATTTTCCATCCGTTCCGCAAGCTGAGCCTGTTTTTTCCGGTTTTTTTCTGCTTCAGACGCATTTTCCCTGACACGGTTTTCCGTTTCTGTTATAGACTTGCGGAGAACAGCACAGCTGACATTCCAATGCTGCACCTGATCCTGCAGCTCACTGATCTGGATCCTGTTTACCTGATCCTGCAATTCCCGAACCTCAGAACGAAATGTTTCCCGTCCTGCTTCGAGCTCTGTTATCTGGGCTGCGGTTTCATCGATCTGCCGGCGGTTGGCCTCGATCTGGGAAGTCGTGTCGTTCAGACGCTGGCGCTGATATGCCGCAGCCTGTGTCTGTTTTTCCTTCTCAACCGCTAACTGGTTCAGCTTTTTCTGCAGATCGACCGACGCGGACTGGAGTTTCGTACGTTCAATCTGTTTTTCTTTCAGCTTCTCACGTAAAAGGCCTATCTCTTTCTCATCGCTTTTGATCTTTCCGCTTAATTCATCAGATTTTACCGAGATATTCTTCTTTTCCTCACCAAGTTCGCGGATCTCCCTGGTTCTGGAGAGAAGCTTTTGTTTGCCCTCACTCCCGGAAACCGCGGATCCGTCTGACCGGAACAGATCCCCTTCCATGGTAACGATCCGCTGACCGGGACAGAGCTTCGGCTGCAGATTCATCGCCTGAGCACGGCTTTCGGCAAGCCATGTTCCCGAAAGGATCCGTTCGATCACGGTTTTTACATTTTCATTGCAGGAAAGGAGTGAAACGAGAGGTTTCAGTCCCTCACAGCCCTCAAAAGAAGGAGATACCTGAAAAGCTGTATCATATTCAGCCGGCAGAAGCACAGCGCGGCCGCTCTGAGCTTTATTCAGCAGGTCCATCATCGTATCCCATTCAGAAGGATCCAGCAGCACGCCGTCCAGTTCATCGCCAAGAGCAGCGGCGGCAGCTGTTTCATATTCCTTCGGAACGTTTATCAGACTCTGAAGGGAAATCACGCTGCCCCGGATCAGCCCTTTTTCCGCACTTTGCGCGACATACTGCGCTCCGCGGTTCATCCCGCTGAAATGTTTTTCAGCATCGTTCAGCACATCCAGCCTTGCGCTCACTTTAGAAAGCTCCGCATCGACCCGGTTCTTTTCGGCTCTCAGGTCCCGCAGGGCGGCTTCGCGTTCGCTTATATTGCTTTCCGAGTCGGAAATCTCAGCGACAACATTGCCAAGCTTTTCTTCATTTTGCTGATGTGCGTCATAAAACTTCTGGTTATCCTTTTGGAATGTACGCAGCCCGTTTTCCAGCCTCTCCAGATTGACCCGCAAAGGCGGAAGTGATTCTTCCAGTTTTTTTGTACGCTCATCCAAATCATCACGGCGTGCTTTCAGACGGATCAGCCTGGATTCAAGCTTATCCTGTTCATCCCGCTTTTCCCGCAATGCCGCACGCAGGTCGTTGAGTTCTCCCATCCGCTTATTCAATTCAGCGGAATAGGACGCCTTTTGATCAAGGGCTTCCTTTTCTTCAGCGCGGAGAGACTCCAGTGACGCATTGATTTCATTCCCGCGGGAAAGGATCAACTCCAGTTCCTCGGACAAAAGAGCAGTTTCATCCTGCTGCGAGTGGATCTGTGATAATACTGAATTTTTACGCTCATCCAGGATCGCATTTTCACGGGTCAATTGTTCGATCCGTTTATGGACATCGGCTGATTTTTTGTGCATTTCAGAAAGCTGCATCCGCAGTTCACGGATCTCGTTCTGCTTTTTCTTCAAACTTTCATCAAGGCTCTCGAATTGAGCGCGGATCTGATCCGTCCGCTTTTCCTGCTGATTGAACCGTTCCCGCACGACCAGCAGATCCTGCTGTGCATGATGCCAGTGATAACCGTACCATTCACGGAGAAGATGCTTCAGTTCATCGGTCACATGACCGTATTCCGCGGCACGTTTCGCCTGACGTTCAAGTGAATGGACTCTTGGTTCCAATTCACTGAGGATATCATTGACGCGTTCCAGATTGTGAGCTGTTTCTTTCAGCCGGACCAGCGCCTCTTCGCGGCGGCTGCGGAACAGGCCGATACCGGCAGCTTCTTCAAAGAAACGTCTGCGGTCTTCCGGTGAAGCGGAGAGCGCGGTATCGATCAAGCCCTGTCCGATGATGGTATAGGTCCGTTCAGAAAGTCCTGACTGAGCCAGCAATTCGTTGACATCCTTCAGACGCACTTTCTGCCCGTTGATCAGGTATTCGTTCTGCCCGTCCCGGTAAGCACGGCGTGTGATAGCCACTTCCACATAATCCATCGGAAGCCAGTGATCCGAATTATCAAAGGTTATGGTTGCGGAAGCCATACTTGCACGGGCTTTTTTATCAGAACCGGAGAAAATCATATCCGTTGTGCGGCGTCCGCGCAGCGTGGCATATGACTGTTCCCCGAGAACCCAGCGAATCGCGTCGGAAATATTGGATTTTCCGGAGCCATTAGGACCAACAATAGCGGTAATTGGCAGAGGAAACTCAAAAAAGACCTTATTGGCAAAGGTCTTATATCCCTGCAGCTCGATTGACTTCATGCGTGGGGGCATGGATCAGTTATTCTCACCTTCCTGTCCGTATGAGGCATAACCAAGGTTTTCCAGGGCATTCTGGGCAGCTTTTTTCGCCGCATTTTGTTTGCTGGATCCCTGTCCGATCCCCAATGACTTGTCCCCGATCCTGACCTCGATTTCATAAATTTTGGAATGATCCGGACCCAGTTCCCTGACCACTTCATAGTGGGGGACCGGCATATTTTTGGATTGAAGGATCTCCTGCAGCCGGCTCTTGGAATCATCATCCTTATGATTCATGATGATATCGTCAATAGCACCCTCCATGAAGGGCATCACAAAGGTTTTGACCGCATGCAGTCCCTGATCCAGATACAGCGCGCCGACAAGTGCTTCAAAAGCGTCGCAAAGCAAAGCCGTTTTAGACTTTCCGCTGGCAAGATACTCACCCCTCCCCAGCCGCAGCGCCTGTCCAAGATCGATGGAACGGGCAAATTCCGCGAGTGTCGTAGTCTGCACCAATGCAGATCTGTATTTGGAGAGCTGTCCTTCCTTCATTTCCGGAAATTTGTTATAAAGCCATGCGCCAATCATAAAATCAAGCACGGCATCTCCAAGAAATTCCAGACGCTCATTGTCTTCTATCGCATCCGGATGCTCATTCAGAAATGAACTATGCGTCAATGCACGGCAGAGCAGCATATAATCATTGAATTCCAAACCGATACGGTGCGCAAAATGCTCCGGCATTTCATAAATCGGACTTGTTGTCATAGAAAAGCCTCACTTAGGGCAAGACGTGGAATTTATTAGCTCAGGAATCTCTTCCGGACAAAAAATATTCCTGAACCAACAGAAGTCTTGTAGGCTGAATTATATCATATAAGTATTAATGTGAACGGACAGTCACATGCCGAAAAATACCCACAATCAGTGTTCAGCATTTTCAGCGGATGACTTGCAGAATGTTTCCGTACACCTGGAATTTGATCACGAAGAGTGCCGCGCAGGCAGCACAACCAGACAGGAGCAAAACACGGTTCGCGATCCCGTCCGCATAAAACCAGCCCAGACAGACACCCTTCGCGGGATAAAAGATCCTGACCGGCTTTTTATTCAAAAGGTCAATGATAAGATGCGTCAGGAAACCGATCGCGTAGAAAAGACTCGTCTGCCTGTTGATGAGAAAAATCAGAACGGAGGAAGCCGCAAACATCAGCAGCGAATGGGAAAAACCGCGGTGAGCGCCGTTGATCGCAATCAAAAAAAGAACGATCAACAGGCCGAGATAAACCAGACGAAGCGGATTTTCCAGAAGATTTTCCGCCTTGAAGGTCTGCCAGTATGCGTAGGACTTATGCATAAATCCCGCAAAAAACACGGTGAAGGCAATTGCCCAGCCCTGTTTTACATCTCTGGAAGGGCGCTCGGAACTGCGGTCGATGTCACAGATCAGGCTTCCTGCCGCGCCACCCATCAGCGCATAGCTCAGCCCTTCCGTGCTGGCCGGAGCAGCTGCAAGCGCCGCAGCAACTCCGACAGCGATATGGGTTTTGCTCATCATAAGAAATGCGCTCCCGGGTCAGGCGGCATCAGCAAAAGCGATGTCATTTTCTTCCTCAAGAAACTCCGGAAACTGCAGCTTGTACAGCATCGCGTAGACGCCATTTTTTTCCATCAGCTCTTCATGCGTGCCTTCTTCATCGATCCCGTCATCGGAAAGTACAAGAATCCGCTTAGCAGCCCGGATTGTAGAAAGTCTATGCGCAATCACAAGCGTTGTACGGTTTTTCGCCAGTTCTTCCAGTGATTTCTGAACGACTTTTTCACTCTTATTATCAAGGGAGGATGTTGCTTCATCAAAAATCAGGATAGGCGGATTTTTCAAAAAGACACGGGCGATGGAAATACGCTGCTTCTGCCCGCCGGAGAGTTTTACTCCCCGCTGACCGATATCCGTATGATATCCTTCAGGCAGGTCCAGGATGAAATCATGCGCATTCGCCTGTTTTGCGGCGATAATGACCTCTTCGTCAGTCGCGTCGGGACGACCGTAGCGGATATTTTCCATCACATCACCGGAAAACAGATATACATCCTGCTGCACAATACCGATATTCCTGCGCAGGCTTCTCTGGGTATATCCGCGTATATCCCTGCCATCCACGAAAACAGCTCCGTCTGTCACTTCGTAGAACCGGGGAATCAGGCTGCAGAGCGTTGTTTTTCCGACACCGGAAGGACCGATCAGAGCCAGATATTCTCCCGGTTCCACATTCAGGTCCACATGGGAAAGCACATCCTGCAGGGTATTTTCATAGCGGAATGTTACATCCCGGAATTCAATTTTCCCTTTCAACATGCCGGCATCCAAAGCATCCGGGCTGTCTTCTATATCCGGATGAACGCTGATGATCTCATAGAAGCGGTCAAAACCGGACATTCCGTTTTGATATTGTTCCGTAAAGGCGACCAGTTTACGGATAGGTTCCGTAACATTACCGATGTACAGCAGGAATGTCACCAGATCCGTGACCGGGAGCGCGTTGCCGGTTATCAGATAAGCCCCGACAATCACGACCAGGACGTTGAGCAAAGTGGTAAACCCGTTGATCCCGGACTGATATTGTGCCATGACCAGGTAATTTTCCCGCTTGCTTTCAAGGAATCCGTCATTACCGACTTTAAACTTACCGATCTCCACATCTTCATTGGCAAAGGATTTTACGACCCGGATACCGGAAAGATTCTCTTCGATCTGTCCATTGATCTCAGCGATACGTTTCCGGTTCCGCTTATAGACCACTTTCATACGTTTGTTCAGCTTTATCGCATAAAGCGTCATCGGCGGGACAAGCACAAAAGCAACCAGTGCAAGCTTCCAGTTGATAATGAACAAAATGGTAAAGGAACCGATGAGTTTTATCAGGGAAATCACCAGGTCTTCCGGGCCATGATGAAAAAGTTCGCTGATCTCAAAAAGATCATTCGTAACCCGGGACATCAGATGTCCGACCTTTTGATCATCAAAGAAACTGAAAGAAAGCTTTTGATAGTGAGCGAAAAGCTCAGCCCGCATATCGTACTCCATACGGGAACTCATGCGATGGCCGTAATATGTTGTCCAGAAGTTACAGCCGTATTCAATGACGATCAGAAGCAGACTCAGGATACCGAGCCGAAGGATCTCACGACGTGCTTCACCGACTTCATAATAAACAACATTATGAGTGATATGACGGACGATCAGCGGGATCACCAGCATGATCGCGGCGCCCAGTATGGAGAAAAACATATCCCAGAGGAATGCTCCCATGTAGGGCTTGTAATATGAGAAAAATTTAGACCATTTATTTGATTTCACGGAGAAAATTATATCATCGAAGTATGCCTGAAAAATTAATCCATAACTTTTTGTGAAAAGAATAATATACCCGCCGAAACGTGGGTCTGTCGCACATCTTTTATGGTGTACGACAGACTTTTTCAAAAATACCATCAAAAGCAAATGCTCCGCATTAATGGGCAGGCAGATGACGTTTATTCCGCGTCCCTGTGAAGCACTCCCTCCCGATGGCTTTTCAAAATTATTATTTCAAAATTATTATTTGCAGCAGCTCCATACATCTCACCGTCCCTTGCGGGACAGATTTCATACATTTATGTGAAGCTGGATATCTGCCCTGCTATAGCCTTTTTTATTCCAGTTCAATCGTTTCGCCATATTTCATCCGCAGCAGATTTTTTGGCGTGAATTTCATCGGGTCCGCGTCAAAGAAATGCATCGGGGTGTTATGCTTTGCACCGATCATATCCGCACATTCCGTCGCTTCTTCCGGCCCCATATTATACACACCGTCTATCGGAAAGAAAGCATAGTCGATCTTGCGGTCTTTCAAGGCTTCCATTTCCGGGATCTTCGATGTATCGCCCGGATGGTAAACGGTTATTCCATCAAAAGTGAGCAGATATCCGACAGTATTATCGGGATGATGGTTCTGGTTGCCTCCGGCAGCAATGGTTTCGATTTTTACGCCTTTGATCTCATAATTATTGTGAGTCAGGTCCGGGTTCAGTGTTTGAGCTACACGCAATACGACACAGTCTTTTTTCTGTGTCACCTTTTCGATCACGTTGTGGTCAAAATGCTCGTGCGTACTGAGAATGATATCAGCGCTTTCCGAATAGTCACCGTCATAATACGGGTCAATATAAATCACTGCACCTTCCGCGGTTTTGATTTTCATGGAAGCGTGTCCAATCAGGGTTAATGTCGGTTTCATCTTATCCTCTTTTCCGGTTTTCTGTTTATTACCTAAACCAGACAGTAATTTTCCAACGATTAAGACGAATTAATAAGGAATCCTGATTTTGTCCTTCGGTGTTTATGCTGCAGCGCAGCAGGCGCGGAGCGAGCGTCAGCCGGGGGCAAAAGAACCTTCCCGCGCCTGTGTTTTTTCAGTCGGGGACGCGGGCTGAACCTTCGGTCACCCGCTGCCCCCGACACCCCCATTTTCCATAGATGCACCGGCTTCAATCTCTATTTTCAAGGTCCTTAATTTTCCAGACAATATATATCGTTGGTTAAATTGTCAGGTTTAAGCTAATTATAGTTTAGAATAATGATAGAAAAAGAGTTTTTTCATTTTTTCAGGAGCTATAAAATATGGAGAGCAGGCAGATCAAGGCTTTATTTTTTGATATTGACGGAACACTGGCAAGTTCTGATGAACATGTCATACATCCGCTGGACATCGAAAGTCTCAGAAGTCTGCATGAAAAAAGGTATTTGCTTTTTATAGCCACCGGCCGTGACCTCTCCATACCGGAAGAAGCAAAGATCCTTGCCCCGGTCCTGCCCTATTTTACGGGATTCGTCCATATTAATGGTCAGCACTGCTGTCTGGCTGACGGAACCGAGATCTCAAGCCATCCTATTGCGGATGAGGACTTTCTGCCGCTGCGGGCAGCATGTGAAAAGCATCACATTTCCATGCTTTACAGGGTCGGAAATGTCAACTACCTCAGTGAATTTACTTTCCGGGCAAAACGCTATTCAGCATCAATCGGTCTTCCACTGCCCGGGATCAGGCCAATGGACCCGGACATTCATGACATACCCAAATTATGCATCTTTGCTTCTCCGGAAGATGAGGAAAAATACCTGAAGCCTTTTCTCAAGCATACCTGGACCGCACGCATCACAGAAGATCTCATCGATCTCATCCCGAACGGTACCGGCAAAAGCGGCGGGCTGCGGGATATCTGCCGGTATTTTAATATAGAGCCGGAAGAGACAATGGCGTTCGGTGACGGACAGAATGATCTTGATTTGATCCAGGCCGCCGGGCTCGGTATTGCCATGGGAAATGCCGAACCGAATATCATGGAAGCGGCAGATTATGTGACGAAAAGAGAAAAAGACGCCGGGATCACACATGCGCTCCGGCATTTCAGGCTGATTCCCTGATTTTTAAAATTCAAAAGAATTCTTTCAAATAACTCTTTTCTATTGGTATAATTTTAAAATAAGATTTATACAGACCTTCAGGAGATAGTAATGGCCGAAATTGATCCGAATAAATTGTTTCTGGGCAAGCTTTATGATACCCAAAATCAGTTAACTGAAGAAAAAATGTTTTATACCCCGTCAGATCTTAATACCCACTGCGTCATCACGGGTATGACCGGATCCGGAAAAACCGGGCTGGGAATTATTATGCTTGAAGAGATCGCACTGAAAAAGATACCCGCTATTATTATTGATCCGAAAGGCGACCTGACAAATCTTCTGCTTCATTTTCCTGAAATTACAGGGAAGGATATCGCCCCCTGGCTCGACCAGGAAGCACCCGTGCGCGAAGGCAAAGAACTTTATGAATATGCCAATGAAAAAGCAGCCGCATGGAAAAAGGGGCAGGCCGATTGGGGATATGGGCCGGAGGATATCGAAGCATTGTCCGGAGTTGATTACACCGTATTCACACCGGGATCAACCATCGGCAACCCCATCAATATTATGGCAAGTTTTTCCGCTCCGGAATCCTCAGTTATATACAATGACGAGGCAATTCGTGAGGAGATATCAACCTCTGTCACTGCTTTGCTCGGGCTGATCGGCTATAATAATATTGACCCGCTCAAGAGCAAAGAGCACATTCTTCTTTCCAACATTATCGAGTTTTTCTGGACGTTGGGGAAAGATGTAACGCTGGTTGATCTCATAAACGCAGTCAACGATCCGCCGTTTGAAACACTTGGAGCCCTTTCCATCGACCGGATCTATCCGCCGAAAGAGCGCTTCAGCCTGGCGCTGCAGATCAATAATGTTCTGGCCTCTCCCACATTTAAAGTCTGGAATGAAGGGCCGGGCCTTGATATCGGGAGTCTGATCCACAATAAAGACAACAAACCCCGCTTCAACATTTTTTACCTTCAGCACCTCAGCGACCAGGAAAAAATGTTCTTTGTCACCATGCTTTATTCGCAGATCGAGGCCTGGATGCGCGACCAGACCGGCACCGGCAATCTTCGTCTGGCTGTTTATTTTGATGAGATGGCCGGATATGTGCCGCCGACAGCGAACCCCTCCTCCAAATCCGTTATCATGCGGATGATGAAACAGGCACGGGCATACGGTGTCGGTTTGATCATGGCAACGCAAAATCCCGTTGATATTGATTATAAAGGCTTATCCAACGCAGGCACATGGTTTGTCGGTCGTCTGCAGACAGAACAGGATAAAAACCGTCTGCTGGACGGATTGACAACGACAGACGGCAATATCAACCGGGCTAACGCGGACAAACTGATTTCCGCCCTGAAGAAACGTGCGTTTCTCTACATGAATGTCCATGAAAACGGCCTGAAGGTGATGAGCACCAGATGGACTATGAATTATCTGGCGGGTCCGCTCACAAAGACCCTCATACCCAGATTATACAGCGAAGGCTTATGCCAACCCTACAGTGAAGAAGATGCAAAAGCCGCCAGGCTTTTCGCGTCAGATAAAAACAGAGATGCTGATGATGATTCGGAATTGAACCTTTTGACAGGAAATCCTGATGAAATCAATGACAGCCTAAAGGAGAGTGAAATTATGGCAGAAGAAAAGAAAGAAGGACAACGTCCGATTATCGCGTCAACGATCAATGAATATTTCATGCCTGCAGAGAAACGCCCATCGGAATGTGATTCCGACGGCAGCCAGGTGACTTATATTCCCGTATGGATCGCACAGGCTGAAATACGTGCTGAGAAAGAAAAATATAATTTCTCGCTCCGCACAGTGAAGGCCGCGAAAATTGAAGATGAAGATCTTCGCGGGACCACCGTCCGCTGGGAAGATTATTTGTGCGAACCTTTTGACGTGAAGGGTATGATGCTGAGACCTGAATTCAATGAAGCATTTTTCCAGACACCTCCGGCCTGGATGCAGGATGCGAAGCTCGCCCGCAATTATGAAACCGACTTTGTCAATTATCTCTACCGCGATGCCTCAATCATGGTCTGGGGAAATGAAAAGCTCGGTGTTTTTGCTGATGAAGACGACACGGAAGATGATTTCCTTGACAAATGCAAAGACAAGATTGAAGCTCTCAGCAGTGCTGAGATCGAGAAGGTCAAGAAAACCCATGAAGCCCGCCTTGATAAACTCGAGGCAAAGCTGAAAAAATTGAACGTGGTACTGGAAGATAAACAGAACCAGGTCAAGCAGAGAGGCGTCCAAACCGTTGCGGCTGCCGGAGAACTGATCCTTTCCCTCATACAGAAGAGAAAGAAATCCGTATCCAGCTCCCTGACAAAGGTCAACCAGACATCCACCGCAAAAAAAGCACAGGAAAAGGTTGAACTCGACATTGAGGAAGTGACCAACCAGATCCAGGAAGCTATTGATGAGTATGAAGCAAAGCTTGAAGAGATCCAGGATAAATGGGATGAGGTCCTTGATCTGAACAAAAAGGTCAAGATCACTGTTGCAAAGAAAGATATTTATGTAGATGCTTTCGGTATCTGCTGGACACCGTATTACACCAACAGTCTGGGAAAACTGGTTAAAGCTTTCTGATATCAACTGTTTTTAAACCGGGCGTATGAGTAAATCATAACGCCCGGTTTTGTTTGCACTTTTCAATACGGGCCGAAATGTATACATACCTGCCGTCAACTAATACAGTTCAGAATAATAAAAAGGCTAAATCGATTAAGCAGTTTATTAGAGCAATTAAACTGAATTGCCTTACACATTTTACCCGTACGGACAATCTGAAATCTATTCTGCAAAGCGGTATACTGCCAGCGAGGATACTGGAAAATAACAAAACCTTCGAATCCGTACAAAGAAACGCCGCCCCCCTTCCCCCGGAATGGTCAGGATTTGTTTCACTGAATCTTTCTTTTCCGGATTACAAGCTTTTCAGTGATTTTAATAACCACGTACCAAGCGACTGGGTGATCCTGCTTGTCGACCCGAGAGTGCTTTCGGATTTCCCTTGTTATTTTTTCCCCGAGAGAGCAATAAACATTATCAATTCGGCTCCGCTGCCTCATACCTGTATGTCAGAAAATCAGGGCTTTCCTGATTTGAAAAAATTGTTTAAAGACCGGGATGAGGTCAAAAGAAAAGACCTGGATATTCCTTCTTTTTATCCGACAGACCCGACAAGTGAGGTGCTTTCCGGGTTCCCGATCGCGCCGTCCTATATCACTCAAATCTATTTTCACAGTGATTATAAATTCAATCAATGGGTCCTCCACAATACAGAATTTGCCATGACGCAGGACAGAGCCCGCTGGGCAGTCGGGCTTGAATATTTTTCTCCCCGTTCAGATTATCCATTCTGGAAAACGAACAGAAGTCAAGGGGATAAGAACAGGGGATAGATATTAGGTATTAGGATATAGGTGATAGGGGATAGGGCTCAGCGCGTATCCCCCGACAGAATTATCCGGGAGGCGGGAATCACTTTTGCAGGCAGATGACGCTTATTCCGCGTCCCTGCGAAGCACTCCCTCCCGACGGCTTTTCAAAATTATAATTTGCGACAGCTTTATATTATATGATTAATGCCGCAAAGCAACATTATATTTATCCTATATCCTATATCCTATATCCTATATCCTATATCCTATACCCTCTATATCCTCTATATCCTCCGCAAATTCTAATTTACAGCATTGCTTCCGTTTTGCTGCAGTTCAGCCAGAACCACCCGGCGGTTCAGGTAACCGCCTTCGGGAGCCTCATCCTCACAGGTTAACAGGACCAGTGCATTATCTTTCACATTACCGGCGATCCCGGAAAAACCGTTTGCCGGGATTTTTGCATTTTCATAGACACGCCATATCTGCATAAGCCCCTGCTCATCGGTGATCATGATCCTGTCTTCCGGCTCAAGACTGCTCAGGAACGCGAAGGGGCCGGCTTCAGTGGTGTTCAGATGATTATGCCCGGACAGGACAGTGAGCCCCTCTCCGGGCAGACTGCTGCCTTCCAGCATTCCAACGGAATTACCCAGCCAATCCACCGGATATTCCCCATCGGTAAAAGGCACCGTCACAATATCGGATGCCACATCCAGTGTCTGAAGCTGTATCGTCAGGTATGTCGGTTTGTAATCTATGCTCAGCGGCTGTGCGGAGAGTTTCTGCGGTTTCAGTGCGGAAAAACCGGTTTTGGGCAGAACATCTGCCGTTTCCAGCCAATAAAGCATATGTGACTGAGTTGCCGCCGTACCGGATCCGGGAATAATATCCGGTAATTTCGTAAATTCGTCAAAATTCAATACCTTTTTAGGAAAGGGAAAAGTATATTCGGGCGTACATTCCTTAAGGTCAGTACATTTGGGATCTTTTCGGGTATCAGCCTCAACCCGGGAAATTTCAAGGAGTAACCGCTTGTATTCAGCAGCTGTCCTGCCGGGAACAGCCTGTTTCAAAAGAGCAAAGGCGCCGGAAACCATCGGTGCAGACATGGAAGTGCCTTGTTCTTTAACGTAGGAATTGCTGCTCAGCACCAGCCTTTTTTCTTCTTCAAAGATATCCGGATCATAAAGGGATGCAGACCGGATAGCGTTCCCCGGAGCAAGGATATCCACCAATTCACGGCTGTGATTAGAAAACTTTGAAATATAGACAGGCGTGTTCGGGTCATCATCATATTTCGTACAGGCACCCACACTGAATACATCGGAAACGCACGCGGGATGCGCAACCCCGTTATTAAATGAGTCATTTCCTGATGCGGCGACAAGTATGATGCCGGCTTCTGTTAATCTTTTGAACTTGATGGCATCCGACCGTCTCACCGCGTCACAAATGGATGAAAACCCCGTGCCTGCGGCTCCCGTATTGTCTCCGTAACTCATGTTGACGACATCGATCCGGACCCCATCATTATGCAGACCGAAAATGTAATCATAAGCACGCCATTTATCCTGTGTGGTTTCGACAGCCGTAAAACACGTTTCAGCTTTACCCGGGTCAAGTTTCTCATCATCTTTACAGGGATATTCACCCCAGGAAAAAATCTGAACAGCCACGATATTTGCATCTGGAGCGATCCCGTCTCTGCCGGCGGCGATCCCGGTCGTATGGGAACCATGGAGGAAATCGAAAATTTCACTTTTCACGCCGACTACAGATGTATCTATACCTGAAAAATCCGGAAGCGCGGAGTCCGAATCCGTGGTTCCCCCTTTACATATCGCTTTTGTGTTTACTTGTGTACCCTCTTGCGTTTCGGTGCTGTTTGAGGTAAAGCATTTTTCCCGGATCACCCGCCTGGCGAACTGTTCATGGGAACTGTTAAGACCGGTATCCAGGACCGCGATCGTTGTCCCTTCCCCGGTGTAACCCAGATTATGGGGTATGCTGACATGCGTTATCAATTCCGTATATCCCTCAAGCTTCTGCGTTGCGGAAGGATCTGCAGCTGACGCTTCATCCGTTTTCAGCGCATCAAGAAAATACAATTCCCCGCCGAATATTTCCAAAAGGTTCGGATCTCCGGATGCAAAGGTCATGATCTGTTCAAATGTACCCTGAATGGTGACCATGTTCAGGTTTTCCAAAGGATAGGAAGCAGCCATCCCCAGTGACAGTGCTTTCTGGCTTTCAGCCTTTTCCGTACCGGGGACAACATCCGCCACTATCATGAATTCGCGCTGAGCTGCTTTTTGATAAGCTTCCGCTGAAAATTCAGTGCTGAGGATGTAATCCATAAAACTTTTCAGCGGTCCTGAGGTGATTTTTGTCCTTTCTGTTTCGCTGAGCGGGACCAGTTCCGTTCCGGGGATCAGATCCGCCGCGTCTTTTCCGACAGTGCCGTTGACCTGCACACTGCAGACCGCATGGGATACATAGTCCAGACTTTCCGTATAGATCACCGCATATCCGGGAGATAGTGCTCTCACTGTTGAGTTGATACCGTCTATTTGAATCACGTTCTCGTCGCTGCTGTACCAGTTCAGATACGGACGGGCGTTATTTTCAGGTCCATAGCTTACAGTAAAAGTATAGGTATCTCCGACTTCCATTGTCAATTCACTGATGCCAAGGTCTATATTTGTAACGGGGCTGTTGGATTTTTGTTCTCCGCTGGTCCGCTCATCTGCCATGACCGGTAGAACCGTGAAAAGCATGAGGAAAAACAAAATAATACCTGGGATTAGTCCGGGTTTTTTCATAAACTCTCTCCTTACGATTTGATCTGAAATCAGGATACCGTATCCTGATTTCATTATTTCTCCTTACAATATTCTACTTCATACTTGCTGATATCCAAACCCTATATTAACTTTTTTTCGATTCCATTGTTATTCCATTGTTGTTCTATTTCGCTACCACAAAATTTTAAAAATGTCAACCGCCAATATTGGCGGTTTTCTTTTTTAAATTTTGGTGTATTCTATGTTTAACAATGCACCCGGGGACGGTCCCCAACGGGGCCCTTCCCCACAAAGTACCGTCAGCTGCACTACGTCAAGAAGCCGTGAAAAAGGGATACAGGCCTGAAGGCGGTCCTGTTCCCCGGCCCCAAATCAAAGGAAAGGAGAAAATCAGTCATGTCCGATTTATTGAGAAATTTCATGAAAACAAATGCTTTGCACGATTTATACGCGGGCTGTGTTACACCA
>CACYHU010000020.1 GCA_902774215.1 uncultured Chloroflexota bacterium | reverse complement strand
TTATTTGGGAAAGGTATTTAAACAGGACCAGCAGGAAGCAATAATAAAGGCCAATGGAATCGCGGTGCTGTTTATTGCGATCGCGGGTGCCATGGAGGGCATGCTCAAAGTTGAGGAAAATTCGCTGATCAGCGGTAAATCCATGCTGATCACGATTTGTATCGCGCTTGGAACGATCATCGGAGAATTGATCGGTATAGAAAAGGGATTTGAGCGTTTTGGAGAATGGCTGAAAATAAAAACGGGCAATGCCAGGGACGCCGGATTTGTGGACGCATTTGTTACCGCTTCTCTGACGGTTTCAATCGGAGCTATGGCGATCGTGGGCGCCATCGAAGACGGGATCCTTGGCGATTATTCGATTCTGGTGGTGAAATCCGTCCTGGATTTTATTATCATTCTCATGATGACTTCAGCCCTGGGCAGAGGTGCCGGTTTTTCAGCGATACCGGTATTCATATTTGAGGGCAGCATGACACTGCTTGCCAGACTAATATCTCCGATCATGTCAAGCCTTGCAATTCAATACCTGTCTCTGGTTGGTTCCATCCTGATTTTCTGTGTCGGTGTGAATCTGGTATGGGGAAAGAAACTACGTGTAGCTAACATGCTCCCCGCTGTGATCCTTGCCGTGATCGCTGCTTATCTGCCTGTCAGTTTTTAACCAGATCGATGGCTGCAGACATCGTTTTTTGAATAGTTTACTGCTGCAAGCTACAATAATGAAATAATGAACAGGATAGAAATCTTCCCTCCCGGAACATTAGGTTCGTATGATTATGTGGTACTCCTGAGCCGGTATCATGGAAAATACCTGCTGAGCCGGCATAAAAACCGTTCATCCTGGGAGATGCAGGGCGGTCATATAGAACCCGGTGAAACACCGGATCAAACTGCCAAAAGGGAACTTTTTGAGGAATCCGGTGCTGTTTCTTTTGAACTGGTCCCGTTATGTGATTACATCGGTGAGGAACCGGGAAAAAATAATTTTGGCAGAGGATTTGTATTTCAGGCAGAGATACATGATATAGGTCCGCTCCCGGAAAGTGAAATGGCAGAAACAGGTTTATACGCGGAATTCCCCGACAACCTTACCTATCCGGAAATAACGTATGCGATCCTTCGGGAAAAAGAGAAAAGAGACCGGTGAATGGGTTTTGAGTTGCTAAGTTAGTCATTCATTGTGCTTTTTATCATATATATACCGTATCGAAATACATATCAAATGAGGTGGATAAGCGAATTATTTCGTGTTATAATCATTTTGTTTAGTCGAAATATGTTTTTCGATGTATTTTCGATTCAAATGTGAAGAAATGGAGAAATGGTGTTTATGGCCAAATTAAGCGAAAGTGCTGTACAGACTATCACTGAGATTTGTCATCGCTATGAGAATGAACCAACCCCTCTCATGATGATCCTGAGTGATATTCAGAATGAATACGGTTACATTCCGTTGGAAGTTCAGGAAATCGTTTCAAAAGAAACGAATATTTCTGTGGCTGAAATCTACGGTGTTGTGACTTTTTATTCGTTCTTCTCTCTGACGCCCAAGGGCAAATATGTCATTGGCTGCTGCCTTGGTACTGCCTGCTATGTTAAGGGTGCTCAGCAAGTCATCGATAAGTTCGAAGAACTTCTTAAAATCAAACCGGGTGAAACTTCTGAAGATGGTCTCTTCACGCTTGATGCGCTTCGCTGCATTGGTGCCTGCGGCATCGCTCCTGCAGTAAGTATCAACGGTACAGTTTACCCTAAGATGAGTGTTGATAAGGTCCCCGCTGTCATTGCCGAATATAAGGCAAAGGAAGGAATCACAGCATGAAAATCACCTCTGTTGAAGCCCTGAATGCAAAAATCGAATCCTGTACAAAGGCGCTCGATGAAAAAATCAAAGGTCTTGACGGAAAGCGTCATATTGTGCTTTGCGGCGGTACCGGTTGTTTGAGCAGTCATTCTGATAAGATCAAAGAAAAGTTTGAAGAAATTCTTGCCGCCCGCGGTCTTACAGATAAAGCAACAGTCAATATCGTTGGCTGCTTTGGGTTCTGCTCCCAGGGCCCTTTCGTAAAGATTTATCCGGAAGATACACTTTACAGACTGGTAAAAATCGAAGATGTTGAAGAAATCGTCGAGAAGGATATCGTCGGGAATGAAGTTGTAGAGCGTCTGCTTTATGTTGATCCGGCTACACATGAAAAGGTCATCAAGCAGGACAACATTAATTTCTATAAAAAACAAAGACGTATCGCACTTCATGGCTGCGGTGTCATCAATCCTGAAGATATCAATGAAGCATTGGGCGATGGCGGTTACCAGGGCCTGCGCCGTGCATTGAGCATGGATCCGCAGGAAGTTATTGACGAAGTTCTGGCCTCCGGTCTGCGCGGCCGCGGCGGTGCGGGGTTCCCGACCGGCCGTAAATGGCAGTTCGCGAAGAACGTTGAAAGTGAAGATAAATATATCGTCTGCAACGGTGATGAAGGTGACCCGGGTGCCTTTATGGATCGTTCCATCCTTGAAGGTAATCCGCTGGCTGTCATTGAAGGTATGGTCATTGCCGGTTACGCCTTCGGTGCTCACAACGGTTACTTCTATGTCCGTGCGGAATATCCGATCGCAGTCAAACGTCTGCGTATCGCGATCAAAGAAGCTGAAGAGATCGGTTTGCTTGGTGACGACATTTTTGGCTCCGGTTTCAGCTTCCGCTGTCACCTGCGTCTTGGTGCCGGTGCTTTTGTCTGCGGTGAAGAGACTGCTTTGCTGAACTCCATCCAGGGTAAGCGCGGAATGCCTCGTCCGCGTCCGCCGTTTCCGGCTGTTAAAGGCCTGTGGGACAAACCGACCTGTGTGAACAATGTGGAAACACTTGCCTGTGTTCCGTATATTCTCCGAAACGGCGCAGCAGAATTCGCTTCTGTCGGTACCGAAAAGTCTAAAGGCACGAAGGTATTTGCTCTTGGCGGTAAAGTCAACAATGTCGGTCTGGTCGAAGTTCCGATGGGTACCACACTCCGTGAACTGATCTATGATATCGGCGGTGGCATTCCGAACGATAAAAAATTCAAGGCTATTCAGACCGGCGGTCCGTCAGGCGGTTGTCTGACTTCAGAATATCTGGATGAACCGATCGACTTTGATAACCTGGTCGCAAAGGGCTCTATGATGGGCTCCGGCGGTGCTATCGTTATGGATGAAGACAACTGTATGGTTGACGTGGCAAAATTCTACATGGAATTTATCTGCGACGAATCCTGCGGTAAATGTACACCGTGCCGTATCGGTACAAAGCGTATGCTGGAAATCCTGACCCGCATTTGCGAAGGTAAAGGCACCATGCATGACCTGGAAGAGCTGGAAGAACTGAGCCAGACTGTGAAAGCGAATTCTCTTTGTGCACTTGGTCAGACTTCTGCGAATCCGATCAACTCCACGCTTACTCATTTCAAAGATGAGTATCTTGCTCACATCAATGAGAAGAAATGTCCTGCTCATGTCTGCAAGAAACTGATGCAGTATGAGATCGATCCTGAAAAGTGTATCGGCTGCGGTATGTGCGCGAAGGGCTGCCCGGCAAACTGCATCAGCAGAACAGATTATATTGCTCCGAAGCACAAACTCGCTTCCATGAAGATCGATTCGAATGCCTGTGTCAAGTGCGGTGCCTGTATGGCTACCTGCAAGTTCGGTGCAATCAGCAAGAAATAAGAGGAGGATATTCATGTCATTAGTTAATATTAAGATCGAAGGTCAGCCTTATCAGGTAGAAGCCGGTCTTACGATCCTTGAAGCTGCAAAGAAATGCGGTTATGAGATCCCCTCTCTGTGCGCGTTCAACCATGGTGAATGCAACCAGGGTTCTTGCCGTGTCTGCCTCGTAGAAGCAACCGGTGCCCGCGGTCTTGTAGCCAGCTGTGTTTATCCTGTGAATGAAGGTATGGAGATCCGCATCTCTACACCGGCAGCCACACAGGCCCGGAGACGCAGTGTTGAACTGCTTCTCTCCAACCATAATGTCAACTGCCAGCAATGCGGCAAAAACGGCCATTGTGAATTGCTGCATGTCGCCCAGCTCGTCGGTGCCCGTGAAGGCGCTTATAAGGGTGTGAAATCCGAAACCATTATTGATGAACTGGCGCCGGCACTCGTACGCGATACTTCCAAATGTATTCTTTGCGGCCGCTGTATTGCCCGCTGTTCCAATGCTCACGGACTTGGCATTCTCGGTTTTGAAAACCGCGGTTTCAAGACGTTTGTCTCCCCGGCTCAGAACCGCAGCTTCGCCAATTCTCCGTGTATCCAGTGCGGCCAGTGTGTCAACGTCTGCCCGACAGGCGCTTTGATGGAAAAATCCGAAATTGACAAGGTTGATGCGGCTGTGAAGGCCGGCAAACATGTCGTAGTCCAGGTCGCTCCGGCAGTCCGGGCCGCTATTGGCGAGGAATTCGGGTACAAGATCGGTACACCGACAACCGGCAAGATGATCGCGGCACTGCGCCGCCTCGGCTTTGAGAGAATTTATGATGTCAACTTCGGCGCTGACCTGACTATCATGGAAGAAGGGACCGAATTGCTGCACCGCCTGACCAACAACGGTGTATTGCCGATGATCACCTCCTGCTCTCCGGGCTGGGTCAACTATGCTGAATACAACTATGGCGATCTGCTGGACCATCTTTCGTCCTGCAAATCTCCGCATCAGATGCAGGGTGCCATTATCAAGTCCTACTGGGCTGAACAAAAGGGGTATGACCCGAAGGATATTTTCGTTGTTTCCGTTATGCCCTGTATTGCAAAGAAGTTCGAAAAAGAACGTGAGCAGGAAAAGGTCAATGATATCCCGGATGTCGATGCTGTTCTCACCACCCGCGAGCTTGCAAAAATGATTAAACGCTCCGGTATTATCTATGACCGCCTTCCCGATGAAGACTGGGATCAGGATATCATGGGCGATTATACCGGTGCCGGTGTCATCTTTGGTGTGACTGGCGGCGTGATGGAAGCTGCTCTGCGTACTGTCTATTTCAAGCTTACAGGCAAGGAATACGAGAAGATCGAATTCACTGAAGTCCGCGGTCACGATGCCGGTATCCGCGAAGCTGCAATCGATATCAACGGAACAGTTGTGAATGTGGCTATCGCTTCCGGAATGAAATCCGCGAAGGTTCTGCTGGATGAGATCCGCAGCGGTAATTCCAAGTATCAGTTCATCGAGATCATGGGCTGCCCGGGCGGTTGTATCAACGGCGGCGGTCAGCCGTATGTCCGTCCGTGCTTCCTGCCGAATGAGGAAGATGACATCCTGGATACATACAAGGAAAAGCGCGCCAAAGCTCTGTATTCCGAAGATGAACGCCAGACTGTCCGGCAGTCTCACAACAACCCTCAGATCATCGAGCTTTATGAAAAGTTCCTTGGCGAACCGAATTCTCATAAGTCTCATGAGTTGCTGCATACCAGCTATGCTGCCAGAGTAGGTTTCAACGACTGATCGAAAACAGTAATAATAACAATATGGGCTGTCACATTTTTCTATGTGTGACAGCCCGTTTTTTGTTCTCTATGCGGAATGATAAGGTGTAGACCTGTTTACTTGTATGGTGAATAGATTCCAAAGGGAGCTGCAGCTTTGTTTTATAACTCACATTTGCGGTAGTTCCCCCTGAATCTGCTGATTTGTATCGGTCACAGCTGTTTCAGTTCTATCGGCGTCCCGATCTGTTTGGCGAAGGTATATATTTTTGCCGCATCTTCGATATATTCAGCGCGGAGATAAGCTTCAGAAAGATCTTTCCCGACGGCTACAACGCCATGGTTGGCCAGCAGAACGCCACCCTTGTCTCCAATGGTTTCCGCTGCGTATATACCGACTTCCGGCGTACCCGGTGTGGCATATTTTGCACAGGGAATTTCCCCGCCCAGAAAGAAATATGCCTCAATGAGTGCTGCCGGAATGGCCATATGGTTAACAGCAAAGGCTGTTCCATACGGACTGTGCGTATGAAAAACAGCTCTAACATTTGAATGAGCCTTGTACATTTCAGCGTGCAGGTGCCATTCCGAGCTTGGTTTTCCATCGGAAATAACTGTACCATCCAACCGCATTTCCACGATCTGGTCAGCTTTCATGGTCTCATAGCGAACACTTGTGGGCGTTATGAGCATAATCTCTTCTTCAGGAATGTAGGTGCTCATGTTTCCGCTGGTTCCGGCAAACAGGCCTGCATGGAAGGCCTGTAAAGATTTATCAACAATCTCTTGCTTTAATTGGTCAATAATCGTCATATAATTCACTTTTCGATTTTGCTGCTTCCTACTATAAGAGCTCACTTTGCATTCCGGAGGGCATGCTTCGCAAGGCGCGGGATCGAAAGTTCGTGTGTTTGCGAAAGCCACAGCCCGCGCCTGATTTCCGGGGGCCTGCGGCCCCCATACCCCCGCTGTGTTATCGGGCTCTTTTTTTTTGACTCACCCGCAAAATGTGGTGCTTACCTTTTTATATAAGTGTCACTTTTACACTACCATTTCATACATGCCGAGATCGCCGCTTTCAAAGTACCGGTTGAGGTCATAGGGTGAGAAAATGCCTCTGTCTGTCACAATACCCGAAATCAGGTGAGGGGGAGTTATATCAAAGGACGGATACCAGCCTTTAACCCCCTGATCGGCAGTACGCACACCCATTGCCTGCAGCGGGAATTCCGGGTCCCGCATTTCGATCTTGATCGTATCGTGGACCTGATGGCCTTTGTCCGGAGCGCCAGTGACGAACATCGGAATTTTCATATATTTTGCAACAATGGCCAGCTGATAGGTCCCGATTTTATTGACAACATACCCATCCATGCAGATAGCATCAGCAGCGCAGGTAAAGACATCGACGCCTTCACGCTCCATGTACCAGGCCGGCATATTATCTGTAATGACGGTTGTATCAAATCCCATGTCATGCGCGACAGTCGCTGTGAGTCTTGCACCCTGAAAATAAGGTCTTGTCTCCGGACAGACCACTTTGATCCTGTTGCCGCGTTCTCTTGCAGCCCGCAGCATCTGTCCGACGATCGTCTCACCAAAGCACTGCGTCATTATGGTTCCTTTGTCCGGGATCATATCGACCAGGTATTCAGCAATTTTTCCGACTTTCGCATAGCGGATGTTGTTATTATTTACAGCATGGTCGCGTATCGCTTCAGGGACAGGGATCCCTGCTTCCAATGCCAGTTTGGCTGCTTCCAGGCAGCCCTCTGTGATGAGCTGCATCCGTTTTATCGTTGTAGGCCGTGCGTGAGAGATATTTTCCGATGCTTTCTCCAGAAAGTCTATCTGATCCTTTTTCCCGAGATTACGGCATTCCCAGGCAGCCAGTGCCATACCCATGGCGGCTGCGGTGAAAGGGCCTGCGGATTGGGTGACCATGTCTTTTATTGCCCTGGTAACTTCCGTGTAAGTTTTACAAATTACAAAAGAAATCTCCGACGGGTAGATGCGCCGATCCAAAATTTTGACCTCACCGTTTTCATACCAGGCAATATTTTCATATTGAAGCATAAAAGCAAGATCTTTATCCTGTCTTTCCATTTCGTCTCCAATCAAAATTATTTGCCAAGCAGCTCTTTTGCCGCTTTTTTCGCGTCGAACATTGCCTTTTCGCGGTCAATGGTGAGATATTCGCCGTTTTCATAAAGGATCTTACCGTTAACCATTGTCATGTACACATCTGAACCCTGTGCACTGTAGCATAAGAGAGAAACCGTGTCATTGTTTGGGAAGAGATGAGGTTTATCCATATCAATCGCTATGATATCTGCGCAGTTTCCGACCTTCAGTGCACCGGTATCGGGACGTCCCTGAAGTTTTGCCCCGTTGATAGTAGCCATCCGCAGCGTATCATTGCATTTCACAACTGTCGGATCCATCATAAAGCCTTTGTGTATGATGGATGCGATGTGCATCTCTTCGAACATGTTCAAATTATTATTGGAAGCTGCGCCATCGGTTCCGAGGGTAACATTGACACCTGCTTTCAGCATCTTTATAATCGGTGCGAAACCACTGCCAAGCTTCAAGTTTGAGGATGGATTATGAACTGCACTTACGCCTTTTTCGGCTAAAAGTGCAATATCTTCATCGCTTACCCAAACACAGTGGGCTGCAAAAGCCGGGAGATCAAATGTGCCGAGGTCTGCAAACCATCTGGCAGGAGTTTTTCCGAACTTTTGTATGCATGCATCGTGCTCCATTTTGGTCTCTGAAAGATGGATATGCATACGGGTCCCGCGTTCTTTGGCTGTCAGACAGTGAGCCTTTACGAGATCTTCACGGCAGGTATATTCCGCATGGATCGAGTCATCGATCAGGATCCTGCCGTCAGCTGCACCGTTAAATTCTGCAAACAACTTATCTGCTTCAAGCTTTCGGATCAAGGTTTCATATTTGTCTGCGGGGTCAAAGGACTGTATCGGACGTGAAATATTGGCTTTTATACCGGCTTCTATACAGGCGAGAGCTGTTGCTTCGTTGAGAAAATACATGTCTGAAAAACTGGTCGTTCCGGTGGAAATCATCTCTAATAACGCCAGCTCTGACGCTGCATAAATTGTTTCCTTTGTAAAACGGTCTTCGACCGGCATCATTTTATCAAACAGCCATTCCTGAAGTGTCAGGTCGCTTCCAAGGCCGCGGAGCATCACCATTGCCGCGTGACAGTGCGTGTTTATCAATCCAGGCATTAGAAGTTTGCCGCTGTAATCCCGGACTTCATCATACCGGGCGGTTGGCTTCTCTGTTCCGATATAATCAATTGTTTTATTATTTATGCCTAAATAAGCGTTTTTTAATTCAGAAAATCCATTTTCTTCCGTCAGCAGGATATCAGCATGTTCAAATAAAATTTTCATCACTTATCCCTTCGATTATTGATTAAAATGACCCCACCCGGGGTCATTCAGCTATCGTATTAGAAGTGTCAGCGATATGCCCGGTAAATCCATTAAAGTGTTTTACCATTTGCTGCCGACACCTGAGAGCTATAGCCTTTCTTCTGCTATATTTGCCAGGAACTCAGGTATTTTTCCTGTTCCGGCGTCAGTACATCAATGGAAATACCCATGGATTCAAGCTTCATACGTGCGACCATGTCATCGATTTCTTCCGGTACCGGCATTAATTTGGCCGGCAGTTCTCCGCGGTGGTCTGCATGGTAGCGGGCGCATAGAGCCTGGATGGCGAAACTCATATCCATGATCTCAGCCGGATGACCGTTCCCGGCAGCGAGGTTGACCAGACGGCCTTCACCAAGGACATAAAGCCATTTTCCATTGCTCAGTTTATAGCCCATGATATTGGGTTTCATTTGTTTGGATTCAACTGCAATTTCTGCAAGTCGGGTTACATCTACTTCCACGTTGAAATGGCCTGCATTGGAAAGCAGAACACCTTCTTTCATGGTATAGAAATGATCTTCGGTAATGACCTGATTACAGCCTGTTGTGGTTACAAAAATGTCGCCGATCTTAGCCGCATCAGCCATCGGCATTACCTCAAAACCGTCCATGACAGCTTCGATGGCTTTGACGGGATTGATTTCAGTGACGATGACCTTGGCGCCGAGGCCTTTCGCACGCATGGCAGTACCGCGTCCGCACCAGCCGTACCCCGCGACGACAACGTATTTGCCCGCAACGATGAGGTTGGTGGTTCCGTTGATGCCGTCAAATACAGACTGACCGGTACCATAGCGATTGTCGAAGAGGTGTTTGCAATTGGCATCGTTGACATCAAACATGGGGAATTTTAATTCTCCATCCCGTTCCATCGCTTTCAGACGGATGATCCCTGTAGTAGTCTCCTCACCACCGCCGATGACCTTCTTTTCCAGCTCCGGATATCTATTGTGCAGCATGTTTATAATATCACCGCCGTCATCGATGATGATATCCGGTTCTGACTTTACGACCATTTCAATGCATTTGTCATATTCTTCAGGACTGCAGGCGTGAATAGCATAAACGTTTAAACCACCGTCCGCAAGAGCGGCTGCGACGTCGTCCTGTGTGGAAAGCGGGTTAGACCCTGTGATGTGCATTTCAGCGCCGCCGGCAGCCAGAACACGGCACAGGTAAGCGGTTTTTGCTTCCAGATGGACTGAAAGACCGACTTTCAGTCCTTTGAACGGTTGGTCTTTTTCAAATTGTTTGTGAATGCTGCGGAGCAGCGGCATATTGCGGCGAACCCATTCAATCTTGTCGTTACCAGATGGCGCGAGATTGATGTCACGAATATAGCTCATAAAAAATCCTCCAGTATAAACTGTTAATCACATTATCACAACGGGATGCAAACACATCCCAAAATTTTTTAAATCATAGCATATTTATTGTAAACCGTCAAACGCCGGAACAGGGTAAAATGATAATCTTAATTCCACTATCACATAAATATGCTTTACCAGCAGCCATGCCGGCCGGTATTTGGCTGACAAAAAAACACCGGCATAACCGGTGTTCCTGTTTTTTTATTGAACTTTGACGATTTTCATGCGGATGGTTCCGCCGGGTGTTTCAACAGTTACTGTTTCACCCTGTTTATGTTTATGGATCGCTTCTCCGATGGGAGAGAGAAATGATATCTTGTTATTCATCGGATCAGCCTCATGTGTGCCGACGATGGTATAAACTTCTTCCTCATCTTCTCCAACTTCAAGAAGTGTTACAACCGAACCGATGTTCACGACACCCTTTTCACGGTCCATTTCATCTATGAGTTTCACATTGGAAAGCAGTTTCTCTAATTCCTGAATCCGGCCTTCCATAAAACCCTGATCTTCCTTTGCGGAAGAATAGTCTGCGTTTTCGGAAATATCTCCCTGTTCGATTGCATGGCGCAGTCTCGCAGCGATTTCAGGACGTTTGACATTTTTCAGTTCTTCAAGCTCATCCTCGAGTTTCTTTTTCCCTTCTGCAGTTAAATAAGTTGCCTGATCAGCCATTTTTCACCTCTTGTTTATCAAAAGCATTTTTGCTTTCTGTAATTAATTTGTTATTCCGTTTACGGCAGGATAGCCGGGTCAAACAGTTTCTGATATTGTTCAACCGCATAGCGGTCTGTCATTCCGGCGATATAATCGCATATTGCTGTTTCCAGCCCTTTTTCGTCGACCATTGCCTGAATATGTGTCGGCATCATTTTCGGATTGCTCAGGAAAGTGTCGAACAGACGCGAAAGGATCATGTCGGCTTTGGCACTCATTCGAACAACTCTGTAATGACGGTACATATTGTGGAAAAGGAAATCCTTCAGTTCCCTGTTCATAGAAACCATCATTTCACTGTTTGATACTATATTATAAGGCATATGGACTAAATCGCTGACAGATTCGATGCGATTTTTCTGAATAAGCTGTTGTGAATTCTCCACAATGTCGTCCACTTCGACAGATGTCAATTCGTTGATAAAACGATGTCTGTCAAGGTCCGTAAGCTTATTATCTGCAAAATGGATGTTATCACGGATCAGTCTCCAGATACCAAGCTCCTGAACCATTTCCAAAGTCAGTAAACCGGAACGGAGTCCGTCATCCAGATCGTGGGCGGAATAAGCAGTTTCATCTGCCATGTTGGCAATTTGAGCTTCAAGTGATCCTCGAATATCGGGGTTGAAATTCAAATCCCCCATTGTGTCGTATTCGGTCTCATGTTTGGCGATACCTTCAAGTGTTTCATAGCTTAAATTCAGTCCATTAAAGCCGCTGTAGCGTCTTTCAAGCTGAGTGACGATCCGCAGAGTTTGACGGTTATGGTTAAAACCGCCGTTGTTTACCATTTTTCGGGCAAGAACTTCCTCTCCGGAGTGTCCGAAAGGCGGATGTCCCATATCGTGTGCAAGGCAAATAGCCTCAGCAAGATCCTCATTTCCGCCTAAAGCACGTGCGAGCGTCCGGCCAATCTGTGCTACTTCCAATGTATGAGTCAGTCGTGTGCGGTAATAATCCCCTTCATCATTTACAAAGACCTGCGTTTTATATTCCAGCCGGCGAAAAGAAGTTGTGTGAAGAATTCTGTCTTTATCCCGTTGAAAGCATCCCCTGTAGGAGTGTTCTTCCTCCGGATAAAGTCTCCCGCGGGTATCTTTAGAATGGGTCCCGTACGGTGCAATAATTATTTCTTCTTTTCGCAGCAGATTTGCAGATGATGCGTAGTTCATGTTAACCTCCACGACAAAATAACAAGCATATACCTAATCATAACATGAGAATAGAAAAAAGGCGAAGATATCTTCCATAAGAATTCGGGGAAAAACATCAGTGTATTATAATTTTAGAAGAATTACTATGGGAAATAATAATATGAACTATTCGCAGCTGAGCAAACACAGGTCTGAATTAATGGGAATGGCAATTGTCGGAATATTGTTCTGTCATTTTAAAGAATGCCTTGTGATCCATCAAAAAGCGGTTCCCTATTTTGCAGATTTGTTATCACGCGGGATTTGCGGTGTCGATATATTTATGGTTGTATCCGGTATCGGAGTGTTTTATTCCTTTACAAAAGATAAAAATGTTATCAATTTTTACAGGAAGAGACTTGCGCGTCTGATTCCGACCTATCTCATCATCGGGGGCACCTACTGGATAATAAATAATTTTCTGATCGGTCATCAAAAAATTATCTGTTTCCTTGAAGATTTATTTTTTATATCCTTTTTCAAAAAAGGGACAAGCATATTCTGGTATGTGCCTGCAATTATAATTTTCTATCTTGTATTCCCTCTTATCTATGATTATCTTACGGATACGAGAATATTTCCGGGCATTTCTGTGGGAATAAAAACGCTTATTCTCCTGATGTTTGCTGTTGTCTGCGACTTTCTTTTATCCTGTTTTTTATCTATTTATCATAACATTACAATTATGACGGGTCGTTTTCCTGCTTTTATTATAGGGGTTTATTATGGTTATAAGAGTTATCATAACCATCCATGCTCAATTGCCGGGCTGATAATATTCCCTGGTATAAAAATAATCCTTCACTTTCTGTACCGGATCCCTGCTGCCGAACAGATTCTCTGTAAATTTAATGTCCATTATCTGGATACTTTGATGGCTTTATTGCTGATTGAGGTTTTTATCGTGTTTATAAATTTCGTCCGTATCCGGCAGCTTGAAAATGTCCTGAACCTGTATGGAGGAATAACACTTGAAGTATATCTGTTCCATATGGCACTGCTGAACCTTTCCGGAAATCCCGCAGATGCTGCGGTTTATTTCCTGATATGTGCAGCCGCGCCTACGGCAGGGGGATTTTTGCTGCATAAATATTTGAACACACTTTTGAAATCAGGCTGATATATCTGATTTTGCAATCAGCGTGCCGGTTCTTTCTCCATTCAGTACTTTCTGTACATTACCATCAGTTTCACCGGAAAAAATTACTGCAGAACCTGCTTTGCAGGAACGTATAACTGATTTCATCAAATGCACTTTTTCGTTCATTCCTCCGGTCACATCCGTAAATTCCGACCCTTTTATGCCCGCCTCATTTTCATCTTCATCCGAATAAATAACGGATAACAGATTTTCTCTCACGGGAAAATCTTCCCAGACACCTTCTTCCAGCCCGGCCAGCAATATACGAACAGGTTCATCCAGTACATTGCATAAATGGATAAAAATGTCTTCCGTTGATAAAATGGTGCCGCCTGTAATGCTGTCAAAAACAGTATCTCCGAAAATCATGGGAATTATTTTTTTTGACAGACACTGCTCAAGGGCAGATGTATCCCATTGAGTGATAATGTGGTTTTTTGTTCGTATGTTATCCATAGGGACAAAACTCAGAATCGGCAGTCCCTCTTCTCTCAGAATGTCTGTAACGTATCTGTTGAGGAATGTTGCTTCCGAATGAACTTCAGCGAAACCATGCCATTGGGCTTCGCTGTAAACGCCGCTGCGTGTTCCGTATTTTTTCGCGGGAAAATGTCCGAAAGATCCTGATCCGTGTCCGATTATCAATGGATAGCGGGTTGGTTCCCATGAAGAACGGATCTCTTTAGCCAGACGGTGTAATACATCCGAACGGACAGTATGAGCCTTTTTTTTATCAGTTATCAGTGATCCGCCGAGTTTTAATAATGTAATCATAGAAATACTCTCAATCCAATGTTTTCGTATAACTTTTTCAATTCGCAGGCATGTTCCCGATTTTGAGCCAGAACCAGAAAATTCCCGCCCCGTCCGGCACCTGTAATTTTGCTTCCCAAAGCTCTGTTGACTTCTGCTATGCTGATGTACTGATCTATTTCTTCACAGGATACACCGATTTGTGCAAGCAGATGCTGGTTTTCGTTCATCAGCATTCCGATTTCTTCCAGGTTTCCCTCTTTCAGTTTCCGCTCTGCTTTTTTTACAAGCAAACCAATCAAGCGTAGGTACTTTTTATTATTTTCATAATTATTCCTTACATCAGTTACCGCATCAACTGTCCTGCTGCGTATCCCGGAATCTACAATAAGCAGCGGCAGCTTTGTAACATCAGCGGAAAATCTGGAGAATCCCCCGGATTTTGAAAAAATTATCGGTGTCTCATATGTAATTGTTGTGTTATCGATCCCGGACGGAAAACCATGATAAATTTTCTCGATTTCGAACGCAATTTCATTGATTTCCCCGCTGCTGAGATTTTTATCGAAATATCTTGCGAATTCTCTGATGACCGCAACCGACATCGCAGCTCCTGAACCAAGGCCTGATGCGATCGGTATATCTGACCGAATCATTAAAGTCGCATGAGGAAGTTCATCGAGCTGCAGTTCGCTGATGAGAAGATCGATCAAATGTTTTATTCCGCTTGTCGGATCCAGATCATTATAGGCTTTGTTCAGTCCTGTATTTTCGGAGATAATCCGAAATTCATTGTTATCAGTACGGATTTCAGCATAAGTCCGTAGGTTAGGCAGTGGAATCGCTATCGCCGGCTCGCCGTAAACAACTGCGTGTTCACCAAAAAGAATCGTTTTTGCTGATGCAGATGAATTCATATTCGTTTCTTGTTATAAATACAAAGCATAAACAACGAAAATTGCATAGAGAACAATCGTTCCCTGAAGCCAGCGGTCGGAAAAGAGGACCTCTTCCGGGGCGCCTCCCTGGTGTTTGACCTGTATCAGATAAAGATACCGGAATATTCCGTAGACAACAAAAGGTATTGTTATGAGCATACGATAATCTGAAGGAACCGCGGGACCGGAAAAGGTATATAGGGTATAAGAAATAATAATCACTGCAGAAATGATCGAGAGTAATTGATCCAGGAAAGGAACCGTATACCCGTCCAGAACCGGGCGTGTTTCATTTTTTGCGCCATCAATACTTGCTAATTCAGCTCTGCGTTTTCCAAAACCGAGATATAGTGCAAGCATAAATGTAACGATATAAAGCCATGGGGAAAAGATTTTAACATGGATCAATACAGCACCGCTCAGGACCCGAATGATAAAGAGTATGCCAATGGTTATTATATCGATCAAAGGTATGTGCTTTAGTTTAAATGAATAGCATATATTGATAATGACCATTATGATACAGAGTATAAAAAACAGTTTATTTAGCAGAAATGCCAGAATGAAAGCGACTGCAAACAGAGAGACACAAAATATTTTGGCGTTTTTTATTGAAATTTTCCCTGCTGCAATTGGGCGGTATTTCTTTTGCGGATGATTGCGGTCGGCATTAACATCAACAATGTCGTTCAGAACATAAACTCCGCTGGAAAGGATGCAGAGCGTAATGAATCCAAGAAATGTGAGTGTCAGAGCATGCAGATTAAATAATTGCCGATCAAAGAAAAGCGGTGCAAAAATGAATGCGTTCTTTGCATATTGCCTTGGCCGCATCTGATGAATATACGGGGAAGATAAAACTTTCTTAATTTTTTTCATAATAATAGTATAAGCTAAAAAATGCCATCGGCTAAAAATCTCAAAAGGATTGAATTTATAAATGATTATAACAAAGTTAAATTATAATGTTAAATATTCTAAAAATAAGAATTTGTTGGCATCCGTAGTAAAGGAAACCTCATTATGGCGTATAATTATTTATTATTGGAGAAACTGTAATGAATAAAAATTCTGAAAACAAAAAAACGGCTTCAACTGAAAAGCACTTTTTTTATTTCATCCTTATTTTGACCATTTTTCTGTCCGGATGTTCAATAAACAGTGAAAGTATCCCTTTCTTACAAAGCTTAGGCAATAATTCTGCGGGGGAAAAAAACGAACAGCCACAGGTACTTGCGGGAAATAACGCATCTGTCGTTCAGTCAACTCCGGAAGCGGGAACTGCTGCTGTGCCTGCAGGTGCTGTGACGGCTACTCCTGAACCAACGCCATCCGTTTATACGATCAAGTTATGGGTGCCGCCTGAATTTGATATAGAGCAGGATACGCCGGCCGGAAAAGCGCTTTCAGATGCTATATCGATCTATATGAGTGATCATCCGCAGATAAATATTGTAGTAAGAGTAAAAGCTTCGAATGGTGAAGGAAGCATGCTTAATACAATAACTACCGCTAATCAAATAGCCAAGGATGTTCTTCCTTCTCTGGCTCTGATGTCCCGCGGTACCATGGAAACATGTGTATTGCGCAATTTATTGCAGCCTATCGAAACAAGTGTTTTTTCGGATGGCGATACATGGTATAATTTTGCGAAGCAATCAGCTGTGGTTGATAATAATACTTACGGCATTCCGATTTTGGGCGATGGGCTTGTTATAACATATCGGAAAGCAAAAGTCGGAGCTGATTTAGGAGACTGGCAGGATATCCTCGGACGGGGTCTTCCTATAGCTTTTACACCATCAACTCCAAATTCCCCCTTTGGTTCTTTTATGTATATAACGATGGGCGGGAATATCTTGAACGACCTCGGCCAGCCTTACCTTGATCAGAATAAACTGACAGATACTCTGTATTTTTTTCTTGGCGGCAGTCAGAATGGCTCTTTCCCTCCTTCTATCGCACAATTGACAGATCAGAATCAGGCATGGCAGAAGTTTAATGATGGCACTTATTCAATATTAATTACTCCGTTATCGAGTTTTCGCCATTATAAAACATCGGAACTGAGTGTTCGCTCACTGCCTTTACAGATCGAAGCTAATGGTTATCCAATGATTAATACATGGAATTTGGTTTTATTGGAAGATAATCCGGTGATTCAAGGTGAGGCTGTTAAATTTGCGGAATATCTCAGTGAAAGTACAGTAAATAATGATCTATCATTTTTTGCCGGATACCTGCCTGTGCGTAATAACGATCATTCAAATTTTCAGAATGATCCTGAATATGATTTGATTCGAATGATCAGCGAAAACGGCGTTTTGATTCCGTCTAATGAAGTATCGGGCAAAATCGTTCCTGCCCTGAATAATGCCGTAACCCAGATCATAAAAAACCAGTCAACTCCTGAGGATGCTGCGAAAGAAGCAGTTAATAGTATTAATTAACCAAAAGAGGCAAAGATGTCAAAATATATTACTGATAAACGATATTTTATGATTCTCATTTTGCTTATTTTGATAGTTATTCTGCTTTTTATCGGAATTATTCTCTGGCCTTCCCTTCCGCATCCATTAATCGAGAAAGGCACACCGCTTTATACTCCCACTATAACGCCAACGCCTACTGAATTGCCAACGAATTTCCCGAACGTTATCAGTGATTATTTTGATAATCAGAACATGACAAACGGTTTGCTGGCCGGCAGTGTTGTTCTTGTTCTTATCATTTTGCTTGGGGTATTGATCTCCATCCGGAACAATGAAAAATAAAAACAGACCTTTTTTTTATGAGGAGAAAAAACCCTCCCTGGGTAAAATTCTGCTCTCAGCAGCTGTAATTCTTATAATAGCTATAATTTTCGGTTACCAGATACCTGTAGTTCGGCAGCGAATCTCCGAACCGCTGTATGCTGCCGGGTCTTTTTTTCTGAATGCTTCAAAAAAATTATTGGAAAAAACCCGTATGTATCATGAACCGGAGAAGAAAAAAGAAGTATATGATCCTATAGAATTGCCGGATAAGGAAGTCCTTTTTGCTGAAAGTCTTGAAAACTTATCTGCAATATCACAGGAAGATCCTTTGGCAGATTTACGGCAAACGCCGACACCGTCTGAATATTCCCGGGTGGCAGATTGGGAATATCTTGATCCAAATCTGAATTATGCTATCAATTCAAACGGGAAACCTTTGGATATTGCAGAGAATGTAAATCTCATTCCTCCTGTATTTGAACACGGAGATCTGTTCAATGACGGGCCTGCCATACTTAGTGCCTGCCTTCGTTATTGGGGTGTTATTACAAATCAATATGATATTTCGCGATTTATTCATCCAAAATCAACCGATCCTTACGTGTCCTATGAAGATTTAATTAAATATATTTCAGAAATCCATCCGGATTATTCAGCAATGGTTCGAATAAACGGTGACAGAGATATCATAACAGGACTTTTGCAGTCCGGTATACCGGTAATATTGGAAATACAGAATAAAAGCGCTTATCCCTTTTGGCCTGATGATGACCGGTTACAAGAGAGTTATCTGTTGATATTGGGATATGACAGTGAAAATAATATTTTCTATTACCAGGATACAAAAAAAGGCAATACGCTGGAAATTCCTGAAGCTGATTTGCTTGCGGACTGGTATCCTTCCCAGAGAAAATATATGATCGTTTATCCGGAGGATAAGGACATTGAAGTCAGGGAGATCCTTTCTGAAAACTATTATGAGGAATTGAATAATCAGCGCGCTTTAACCAAATTCCGTACAGATAGTGAATTGCTTCCAAACAACCCCTATTCTCAATATAATTGCGGTGTAATGCTGTATCTTGACGGAGATAAAAACGGAGCCTGGGAATTATTTGAAAAAGCATCGGAACTTTCATTACCTCAGCGGTTTTTAATTTACCATTCGGAAATGCTGCAGGCTGCCCTGGAGCTTGGCTATGCTGATGACCTTGAGGCGCTGACGTCTGATTTACTGGAGAAAAATCTTGATGATGAAGTTTTGAGCGTTTATCGCGGATGGGCTGAGATCCTTCGAAAAGATTATAAAAAGGGAGAGGAACTGTTTGAAAAAGCCAATAAGATCAATCCAAACAGTGATGTCGTGATTTATGCGATAAAATATAAGGATACGATGTTGAATTATTAGGGTGAGGTGCAGAAAAATGAGTGAAAAAGAAAAAACAATATTGTTTGTCGTTTTAGCGTTTGTTTTTATATGCGGGTGTATTGTAACATCCTGCTGTGCGGGGAGTATGTTTATTCTTTCGAGGACAGACCGAAACACGATCATAGATATTTTAAATAATTCAACAAGCAGCGATATCTCATATTCAGCCGGTATTCAGGCAGAATCCGATAATTATGGGAATCAAACCGATTTAGATGTAAAAGATGAGAACGGGCTTTCTGAAGCAGAAAAAATGATCATATCTGCTACGGAAAAAACCAGAAATTTACATGCAGAAGAGAAGCTTGCTCCTGTTTACCAGACTGAAGATGAACTCCGTGATTTTATGATAGCTCAGATGGAAGATGCTACTGATGAAGATTTTGAAGAGGAGCTTGGGCTGTATAACATTTTGGGTTTTGCTCCGAAAGATTTTGATCTGCGTCAATTTTATATCGATATGTATACGGAGCAGATAGCCGGTTTTTATGATCCTGATGAGAATAAAATGTTTTTGATCGAGGGTGATACACCGTATAATAACGCAAAAACCTTGGCTCATGAGTATACCCATTATTTGCAATATAATAATCCGGATTTTCAATCTGTCTTGAATTATGATGATGATTTTTGTGAGGAAAATGGTGAAACCTGTGTAATTCTGGATGCGCTTATTGAGGGAGATGCAACGTTAACAGAAAGCCTGATCGATGTAGATAAGATTATCGGAAAATATAAAACAATTTCAGATGAATCGATTTCCTCCGAAAGCGGAGTCTTTGATAATGCCCCGAAGTACTTCCAGGATATGTTGTTGTTCCCATATGTTTACGGTTATGATTTTGTTTCTTATCAGTATCTGAAAGGCGGATTCAATAAGGTTGATGAGCTCTATACAAATCTGCCTCAAAGTGTTGAACAGATCATGCATCCTGAAAAATATTTGAAGGATCTTCCGGTAGATGTAACATTAGAACCCTTCCGGTCTATTATTGATGAGGACTTTGATATTATTCAGGAAAATGTATTAAATGAATCTGATATAAATATGATCTTATCCTGCGGTTATGAAAGAGATTGGCAGCTCAGTGAGCGGCAGGCGGCAGCTGCAGCCGACGGGTGGGGCGGCGGAGGGTTTATCTTTGCGGAAAAAGATGATGCTCCTCTGTTTTTTGCGAAAATCGTCTGGGATACAGAAAAAGATGCGGAAGAGGCTGAAACAGCGTTTTCCCTGTATTCTGATAATCGATTTGGAGATCAGGTTGAATCGAATGCCTGGAAGTATGATGATTCTTCTGTGTACCTGGTTCGTATGGGGGATATCCTTTACTGGATGGTACTTCCCGGTAATATTGATTCCGGCCATATTCTTAATCTGATAAAAAATGGAAGTTCAATTTAGAATATTATTCTTCTGAAAAACACACTCCGGATTGATCAATTCGGAGTGTGTTTCAGGTTCATCTCAATATATATTCCATGGCTGTATATTTGATGCCGAAGCCCATTTTTTCGTAGAAAGAACGGGCGCTTTCGTTGCCTTCCCAAACGTTTAATGTTATCTCATAACAGCCGGTTTTTTCAGCTTCTGATTTGACATGATCAAATAAGGCTTTCCCAATATGCTTTTCCCGCCGGGATTCATCGACGCATAGATCATCTATGTGGATCGAACGAAAAGGTATCTGATTGTTTCGTGGCGGCTGCTGCCGGATTTCACAGATCGCATATCCTTCAACGATATCTTCATCATCCACAGCAGTAAAGACAAGTCTGTTATTATCCTTCAGCAAATCGACTAATTCGTCATATGAATATTTTGTGGTACCGGAAACGAACAGATCCGGACGAAGTGCGGCATGTATCTCCAATACTTGAGATAATAATTTCAATATTCTGGGAATATCTTTTTCCTCAGCTTTTCTGATATGCATTTTTCCCTCCGGACATATTTCCAGCAGTGTATTATATAAGATATTCTGTTTCGTATAGCGATAAAATAACTGCAGCCAATGCCGCTGTTTCCATTCGGTATATGCGTTTACCAAGAGTAACCGGTGTCCATTGTTTTTCCGAAGCCAGTGATGCCTCCCCGACAGAGAAACCACCTTCCGGGCCAATCATCAAAGAAACGGAAGCTTTTTTATTGGCTGAATCTTTGAAAACTTCGTGTATCGTTTTTTGTTTCTCAGATTCCCAGCAAAAAAGGGCAATATCGGCTTTACTGCCTGTTTCCGCTGCATCTTGAAAATAAACAGGGGGAGAAAGTTTTGGAATTTTTCCCCGGCCGCATTGTTCGGATGCTTCTTTGAGGATTTTTTCCCAGCGTTCCTGTTTTCCATTAATATCTGAGGGCTTGCGGATCAAAGACCGTTCCGTGATCATTGGTATGAATTCGCTGGCTCCGGCTTCAGTGCATTTTTGCAGGATCCATTCGAATTTTTCTCTTTGAGTAAGTCCCACATAAAGTGAAATACTGCAGTCGGGTTCACTTTCGGATAAATGTTTTTCCAGCATATCAGCATACACCGGCTTATTATCAATGTAATGGATCTCTCCTGTGTAAACCCAGCCAAGATTATCTAAAAATTGAACCAGTGTGCCTTCTTTCAGCCTTAATACTTTCCGAATTTGTGCGGAAACATCATCCGGTATCGTAATTCTTTCCGGAGTGATCAATTCCGACGGAATAAAGAAACGATTCATCCGGTTTATTCCTCTGATTCAGTTATGTATAATGCATCAAATTCCACTTTGCTTCCGACCGGATTGATGACAATGCAGTATTCACCTCGCGGTTCTTCATCAGAAAATTTTTGAATCATATCCGTTATCCGGCCGCGATCGATCAATTCAAATTTCTTTGTCAGGTCATTGCAGATCGCAACAGAACGATCCCCGTATACTGCAAGCGCATCCTTCAGAAACGCCAACAAACGGTGAGGGCTTTCATAGAATATCAGGGTATGCGGTGAATCTTTATCGATTTCAAAAAAATGCTGCCGCTGTCCGGATTTTCTTGGCGCAAACCCTCTAAAGGTGAATGAATGGACAGGAAGTCCGGAAAGTGTGAGCGCCGTGATCAATGCTGTCGGTCCGGGAACAGCGGTTATTTGTATATTATTCGCAAGAGCTTCCCGAACAAGTATGAATCCCGGGTCTGAAATAGACGGCGATCCTGCGTCAGTAACAATTGCAACATTTTCTCCCGCTGTGAGATGTTCCATAACTTTTGGAAGTGCCCTTGTTTCATTATCTTCGCGGAAAGAAAGCAGCGGTTTTTTTATTTCATAATGGTGTAGCAGCATACCGGTTTTGCGTGTATCTTCACTCACTACCAGGTCGACTTCCTGCAGTGTTTCCAAGGCCCGGAGGCTGATATCTTTTAGATTTCCGATTGGTGTTGCGACCAAATATAACATGAGTTTAATAACCTCTTTTTCATAACATCAATTGCTTCCGGGTTGTTGTCAATCAAAATGCAGTTTCTGTCTAATTCGCTGCAGACTGCTCCGGTTGTCCCGCTGCCTGCAAAAAAATCAAGTACCATATCCCCCGGATTAGACGATGCGGAAATGATTCTGCGTAAAATTCCTTCCGGCTTTTGAGTTGGATATCCGGTTTTTTCCTTGCCTGTGGGAGATACGATTGTGTGCCACCATGTATCAGTGGGCGTTTTCCCTTTGGCAGCCTTTTCGGGACCGACTAAACCGGGAGCCATATAAGGAATGCGGTCGATTGCTTCATAATTAAATGTATAGTGATCGGGATCTTTTGCATAATATAGAATATTGTCATGCTTTGCTGGCCATTTTTTTGTCGTTCTTGCACCATAATCATATGCCCAGATGATTTCATTCAGAAAGGAATCCCGTCCGAAAATCTGATCCAGTAATATTTTGCAATAGTGTACTTCACGATAGTCTATATGAAAGTACAAAGCCCCCTGTTTTTTCAGTACACGGTATGCTTCCTGCATACGAGGTTCGAGAAATTCGATGAAATTGCTGAAAACATCATTATAGCTCTTTATGCCGAGTGTTTCTGTTTTGTAATGTTTTCCCTGGAATCCGACTCGTTCTCCCTCATCATCATGAACAGTCTTGATTGAAATTCTGCGCTGCGTCTTGCCGGTATTAAATGGCGGATCAATATAGATGAGATCTATTGATTCCGATTCTATTTCTTTCAAAAGGTCAAGGTTATCGCCAAAACGTATATCTATCATAGAACCTCATTATAACATGAATAAGAATTATTTCCGGCTGTAAATATCCCAGGCATCCCGGAACTCAGGGTTGATCGTTGTCTTATACTGATAATTTTCACAAAAAAAAGTGTATACAGGAATTGAATAATTTTCTTCTGACGGAAATATACATTCTGATGATAATTGCCGGATAAAAGGCAGCGCGGTGTCATGGGTATAAACCACGACCTGCGGAGGATCTTTTTGTAAGTCGCTGAGCAGTTCTTCCCATTGGGCTGTCTTTATATCATCCGGGAATAAATAAAGCGGACGCTCATTAAAATATGCTGTAGGTGCATATCTTTCGCTCATTACATAAATCGCTGAACGGCTCCCCCAAACAAGAATTGATTGATCCGGGACGGTGTTTTCCAAAAGAAAATCACGGGTTTTCGTATATGAAGATGGGGCGCGGTGCGTATAATTTTCTCTGAAAAAACGGGACAATGGCAATGAAAATAAAAGCAGCAGGGTAACTATGCAGGATCGGATCAGCCATTTCTTATATATCAGCCGTTGTGTGATTGCAGTTATTAATTCACAGAGCAAAACAATGACCGGATTGATGCAGAGGATGAAGTAATGCTGATAATTCATCCCTGAAAGGCCTGCAAAGATCAGTTCAACGGGAAGTGAAATCAGCGCCCATAATCCGAGTTCGTTTCTTTTTGCAGGCAGTCCGGCCTTTTTTCGGGTCAGGATCAAACAGACCGGAATATAACTCAAAAAACCGGCTAAAAGATAAAGACTGACCGAAGGCAGGAATGTCAGTGTTGTTGCAGCACAGGCTAAACGGCTGTCTGAGCTTTTTTCGGAATATATGAAATTGAATCGAAAAGCTATGTCCCAATAAGCTGAAAGAGCATTATTTGCGGCAAAGTAAATCACCCAGCACAGATTTATCAATAAAAAGCCGAGGCCTGCTGATAACCAATACTTCAGGAACCTTTTCGTATCCTTGTCTGAATGAAGACGGAGAAGATCAATAATAAATAGTGAAGCCCAGCATCCGATCGTGTTCTGTTTAGATGTAAAAGCCAGCCCGCATAAAATGCCGATCACGAATCCGCTGAGATTTCTATATCTGAGATTGAAATTTGAGAAAAAAAGGCCAAGAGCGCATATGGAAAAAAAGAGCGAAATCTCTTCTGTATAATTTCCAAAATCGAGTAAACGCACATAATGGAATATACCGAAAAACAGGACCGGCAAAGAGATCCACCGCGGATAATTCTTCCTGAGAATGTTGTATAAAATTATGGCTCCGGCAAAAAACATAAGAAATTCAACAAGCCATATCCCGGCCAAAGAACCATTAGCCAGTTTCAGACCAAGAGCATTGAGATAAAAAATTACCGGAGGCTTATGATCCCAAAGCTCAGTATACGGCATTTTTCCACGCAGGATCTGCTGCCCAAAATATGAGAAAATCGCGTAATCATGTGACGGGTAATAATTATCCCTGAGCGGAATGAAAGCACCGTATACGAGAATGCAGGCAATAAATATGATAACTGATTCAGGAATGATCAGATTTTTTGAGAGCAGGACCCGAAGCGGCCGTTCTTCTGACAGACTCAGGTGAAGGACCAGAAAAGATGCAAGGCTGAGACTGAATATCATGATGTGGAAGAGAAATGGATGGGACTGTGCAATAAAAGCACCGATCAGGTAAAGCACACCATCTTTGATAATCAATTTTTTTTCAAGGAAGAATAAAGACGCACTTATGAGAAACAATAATATACAGAGATGAAAACAGAAAGAGGCCTTTTTTATATTTTTGATGCTTTTATCCGGGTGTGAAAAAACGGTAAACCAGCCAACCAGGGTAATTATTATGATGAAAATCAGGGACAGACGCAGGGGTGTCAAATGAAAACTTTTCGGAAGCCCGGATAAGCGGATAATGCTCCATAAAGCTGAAGTGATAACAATGATGTTCAGAATATTTTTTTTCTTTTCCATCGTGAGGCAGATTTATGATTCTAAGCAATCCAATAATAGTTTATCCAACCGCAAAACAGTAAAACCTGAACTGAGAGAAAAACCAGACACAACAAACTGAATGCATCCTTTTTTTCTTTCAAAAGATTGGCAGCATAGATCCATACCGGAAAAATTACCGCGGTATATCTCATCATTGAGTAAAGATTTCCTGTGCCGATCAGGACAAGAGTGCAGACAAGCGCATAAATTCCATATGCTTTATTTTTTGTTCTGAATGTCATCAGAATACTGAGGATCAATGAAGTTATGATCATGACCAGGTCAATTGTTGTCGGCCGGTTATGCCGCGTATGGAGCGGTTCAAAATACAGACTGAATGCAGAAAGATCTGTAAGACTCCGACCCCAGGATGACTGGGCTTTGAAAAATGCGAGGAAGTCTCCTGTGAGGGTGTACAGATAATAAAAATAGATGCAAATACCGGCAGGAACAAGAAAATACCAAAGCCAGGAAGTACCGATTTTTTTGAAATTCCAGTTTCTTTTTGCCATATAGATATAAGCGGCAGGAATAAGGATCAAAACCCCATGAGGCCGGCACAGAGCGGCAAAAGCGGCGCAAAGGGCGCTCCACTTCCATTGATCTTTTTCAGCCAAAATCAGCGTATAGACGATGAGACATAGAAAAAGACTTTCCCCGTAAAAAGCGCTGAAGTAAAAACCGCAGGGAAGACAAATCATCAGTATCGGAGCCAAACGGGCAGTGCGGGATGTGAAGAGATATTCACTTAGTTTTGATATGCCGTACAAGGCTAAAAGGAAGCATATATTGGAGATGAGCAGCCCTATAAGAAGATAAACGCTCTCCGTTTGAAAACGCTGCGGCATCCAGAATGTCAGCAGTTTTATAAGATAAGGGTAAAGTGGGAAAAAAGCGAGGTTGCTGTATCCTGAAGTAAGATCCTCAGGGGCAATGTATCCCCATTTTACAATAGAAAGCTGCCATTCACTGTCCCAGCGGCACCATATATCGATGAGCCATTTGGAAGATAAAAAAAAGCCCTGGTCCAAATAACGCTGATAAATGACATTGCCCTGGTAATAACCGGAAAACCAGGCTGTTATCAGGAGGATCAACCGGGACCCTGAAAAAAGCTTTAGTATGAACAGCCAGAGGCTTTTATCTGAAAAAAAATAACGTTTTTCGGCAGACTTTCCCATGCGTCTATTATAATCATAATTGAAAGAAATTTGCATACGATTCATAATTGTGTTTATGGCGTATGATAACAGAAAGGCTGAAAAATATCAGACAATTCAAAATTGTCTTTTTTATACGATGACTGAAGAGAAAAAAGGCTTTCAACTGACTGAAAAACACATACCGATTTTGCTGCTTCTTGTTACGATAGCTGCTTATATCCCTCTTATATCTCAATTAGGATTCTATTGGGATGACTGGCCGATGTTGTGGTTTAAGATCACAAAAGGGGCAGAAGGTTTTGCGACTGCTTTTGATTCCGACCGTCCGTTTCTTGGATATCTCTATCAGATCACTGCACATTTGAGTAATGATCCACTGGTATGGCAGATAATTACAGTGATCCTCCGCTGGGCTGTAACATTAGCATTCTGGTGGATGCTGCGGCAGCTCTGGCCGGAGAGAAAGCATGAAGTTTTTTGGATAAGCATGCTGCTGGCCGTTTATCCCGGGTTTAAACAAATGCCCATCGTTTATGTGTGGCTCAACGGTTTTGTTTTGCTTTTAGAATATATACTTTCTTATGGCATGATGCTGAAAGCTATCAGCAGCGGGAGCAAAAAAGGCTGGATTTTTTGGACTGTTCCTTCAGTTGCTTTATTTACTCTTTGTACAGTTACAACTGAATACTATACAGGGCTGGAGGTCTGTCGGTTTTTTATCATTTGGATCTTTTTAACCGGAAATTCGGAATTTTGCCGTCTTACGTTCATGAAAAAAGTATGGAAGGTAATTTTCCAATGGCTTCCGTACCTTGGTGTGCTCGGCATATTTATGTTCTGGCGTGTGGTAATTTTTCGATTCCCAAGCTATCAGCCTGTTTTGATGGATCAGCTTGCATCCAAACCATTATATGCGATTTTCAATGTCATTATACGCATCATCGAGGATGCATATACAGCAACCTGGGCTGCGTGGGTCGAATTTTTCAGTTTCCCGAATCATGTGGATTTTGAAACGTATTCAGGGCTGCTTTTCTGGATAGCGGCAGGATTATCTTTTATTCTGATATTTTTGACCGCAATGAAGTATCAGCCGGGTAGGGAACAAACAGAAAATGATCCGGAACATAAAAAAGCAGATCAAGTATGGAGCCTGATCGCTATTGGATTGGGGCTGTTTATGGTTATATGCCCGGGATTTCCCTTTTGGGTAACGATGCTCCCGATCCATTTATCCTATCCTTATGATCGCTTTCTTGTAGCTTTTATGTTCGGCAGTTCGATTTTTATGGTAGGACTGATTTTCTTTTTCCTGCGTACTTCGTGGCAGAAGAATCTTGTGCTGGCATTATTTACTGCGATGGCTGTAGGCGGAAATATACTCAATGCCAACAGTTACAGAAAGGATTGGAATACACAAAAAGATTTTGCGAGCCAGCTGGTTACGCGTATTCCGTCACTTAAAGAATCTACAATTTTGCTTGCAGATGACAATCCCATGATTTATGAATCTGATAATTCTCTGACGGGTATGGTTAATCTTGCACTTGAGCCGCAAAGCACCTGGGATGATGATCGGCTTCCTTACAGTGTCATGTTTTTTACGCCGCGCTTTGGGACGATTGAAGAATATAGAAACCGTTCCGGAATATATCAGGATTTCCGCGGATCGCTCTTCGGTGCACATAATGAAGATGTCGTTGTGTATCATTATTCCCCGCCCGGCTGCCTCAGGATCGTTGATCCGGAACAGCATGCAGGATTGAATATATTCCCTGATACATATAAAGATTTTCTATATTTGTCTAATCCCGCCGGACGTATTGATCCTTATGGAGAAAGGTCGGATATCCTTTTCAAAGAGGTTTTTAAACAGCCTGCCGAAAAAAACTGGTGTTATTATTTTCAAAAAGCAGATCTGGCAAGGCAGACTGAAGATTGGAAAACCATTGCTGAAATCGGTGATGAAGTGCTTCCAACCATGAAAGCCGGGGAGGCTTCAGAATATTTTATATTTATTGAGGCATATATGAACCTTGACCGGTATCCGGAGGCAATGGAATTATTTAAACGTGTCCATGCAGAAGATAAAGGTTTGGATGCTGTAATGTGCCCGTATCTGATCAGATGGATTGGAAACCATCCGCCGGAGGATGAAAGTGTCATAACACCGCTGATTGCTTCCCTGAACAGTGTCGGATGCGCTTTATCAAAAAATTAGTTGATAACGGAGAATTAACATAACAGAATGCCGTTCGGAAAATGGTATTTCAGTAAAATTACAAATTATTATGTCGGAAATAAAGAAAAACAATGTTTCAGTGGTGATCCCGGTTTATAACGGAGCAGATACTGTTATTCCTTTGACCGAGAGATTGCTGCATGTACTGCCGGAAGAATTTCGATCCTATGAAATTGTTTTCGTGGATGACTGCAGTCCTGATAACAGCTGGAATGTTCTGAAGGATCTGCAGAAAAAGAATCCGGAAACGATTAGGGTGATTCATCTTGCAAGAAACTTCGGACAGCATAATGCGACTCTTTGTGGTATTCGTGCTGCAAAATATGAAATCTGTGTAACAATGGATGATGATCTGCAGCATCCGCCGGAACAGCTGCATTTATTGATTGAAGAGCTGGAAAAAGGCTATGATGTCATTTATGCGATCCCCAAAAAAATGCCCCATTCATGGTGGCGGAATCTGGGGTCGAAAATGGCAAAGCTGATCCTCAGCAAGATCATGGGTATACCGATCCGTGAGATTGGTGCATTCCGGGCATTTCGTACAAATCTGAGAAATGCATTTGAGAATTACCAGAGTCCGGAAGTTTGTATTGACCCTCTGCTGACATGGGGAACTAAAAAATTCAGCCATGTTTACGTCGAAGAAGACAAGCGGGAAATAGGCAAGTCCAATTACTCAATGAGTACACTGATCAAGACCACTATAATGGTCATGACACGGTACAGTACAGTTCCGCTGCGGTTTGCAAGTATGCTGGGTTTTGTTTTTATGCTGTTTGGCATTGCCGTGCTTATTTATGTGCTTACTGTTACATTTTCGCTGGGCTCAATTCCCGGTTTTCCGTTTTTGGCTTCGATCATATCAATTTTTGCCGGTGTACAGCTGTTTACCCTTGGTATTTTCGGCGAATACCTTGCCCGTATTTATGAAAGATCAAACGATCGGCCTCCTTATGTGGTTTGGGAAGATTCTAATGATATTCAGGAGAAAAATGAGCAATGAACAATCTTGACCCTGTAAAAAATTATTTTCAAAATCTCATTGAACAATATGGCGGAGCTCCCAGCGCTATGGATTACAATTCTGCATACGCGCAGGAGACTCGTTTTGAGCAATTAGCTAAAGTGATCGTTCCGGATAAGCCTTATTCCGTTCTTGATTTTGGCTGTGGCTATGGCGCAATGGCAGAATGGTTCCGGCGGTCCGGTTATGATTTTGCACATTATTATGGTTATGATATTGTGGAAAAATCGCTCGGTGTGGGACAGAAAATTTATTCCGGTGATCAGCAGGTTTCTTTTCATTCATCTCTTGATGAGATTCCGGTATGCGATTACCTTGTCGCTTCCGGGGTCTTCAACATGAAATTGGGAGCTGATTATGATGCCTGGACTGATTATGTGATCGATTCGCTGGAAACCTTCAATCAGAAGACTTCACGCGGGTTTTCCGTCAATTTTCTGACATCCTATTCAGATGCGGACCGGATGGCTGAACGCCCTGATCTTTATTATGCAGATCCCTGCCGGATGTTTGATTACTGCAGACGTCATTTCTCAAGAAATGTGGCTTTGCTGCATGATTATAAGATATGGGATTTCACGATCCTTGTCCGGAAAGAGTTTGATTAGCTGTCATTTGCCAATAATCAGGATCTCGAAAAAAAAGCGCTGTATCGGCGTTTTTTTTATTGTTCTGAATCAAGTTCTTTGCGGCAGTAAAACAGGAGTGTGGTCGAACCATATTTTCTTTCATCGAACAGCTCATAGCATTCAAGCTCCAGATCCTCGCGTTCTATCGGATGTATCTGGACAATGATCCATCCGTCATCTGTCAGCCAGCCGTCGTTTTTATCAAGTACCTCCAGGATCCGTTTCCACATCCCTTTATACTGCGGCGGGGCAACATAGATATATTCGAATTCCCTGTCCGGAATGCCGCGCAGAATATTGAAAACATCTCCGAAATATGCCTTTGCCTGTTTTTCAAAGCGTGTCAGTTTGATGTTGGAGACAAGTGTGTTGTAAGCATTGCGATTAGCGTCACTGAAGCGGACATATGAGGCTCCCCGGCTGAGTGCTTCCAGCCCGATAGAGCCGGTCCCGCCAAACAGGTCGAACATGAAGGCGTCAATGATATCAGGGCCGATAATATTAAAGACAGCTTCTTTGACCCGGTCCGTAACAGGACGGGTACTGTCACCCGGAACGGCATTCAACCGCATCCCTTTTCTGCTTCCTGCGATGATCCTTGGATTTGCCATATTCCCTGCCTGTCCTGATGGTTATTTTACGTCGTTATAAGTCCACAGACGGTTTGCAAAGAAATTCCACATCATGACGATAAATACCGCGATGATCATGGTGATGTTATGCCCGACAACACTGGGGCTGATGAAAAAATCTGCAGGCAGCAGGCGTTCCGCAAGGGTAATAATAGGCTGGTCTATGGTCAGAAACAGCAGATAACGGATACCCAGCCCGATCACGTTGATCAGGAAAAATTGCCCCAGCTGCTGCATCAGCGGTTTTTCTCTTGAATCAGGGTAAGTCCAATACCGGTTCCAGATAAAGTTGCTGATAACGGCTGCGATGAAAGAAACGGTTGAAGCCAGACGCGCGTTCCCGGTTAAATGCAGAAGAAGGTTCATAATCCCGAAATCTACAACAAAACCGATGACGCCGACGACGCAGAATTTCAGAAACCGGGTCCTTTCGGTTGGATTTTTGAGAAAATCAAGCATCTTCTGACATCCTCTCCCTGAAATAAGGAAGTGTCTTTTCAATGCCTTCGGCAAGGCTGACTTTGGGCTCCCAGCCAAGGATTTTCCTGGCGCGTGTAATATCAGGCCGGCGGCGCTGCGGATCATGACCAAGACGCAGTTCTTTTTTGACAATGATCCCGGCTGGATTATTCGTAATACGGTTGATCTCTTCCGCCAGTTCCATGACAGTATTTTCTGTCGGGTTGCCGATGTTGACGGGATCGCATTCATCGGACATCAATAATCGATAGATCCCGTCGATCAGGTCACTGACATAACAGAAGGAACGTGTCTGCTGACCGTCTCCGTATACTGTAAGCGGTTTTTGCTGTATGGCCTGTTTTAGAAAATTCGGAACCACGCGGCCATCATTAAGATCCATGCGCGGACCGTAGGTGTTGAATATTCTTACGATGCGTGTTTCTACTCCATGGAAACGGTGATATGCCATTGTCAAAGCTTCTGCGAATCGCTTTGCTTCATCGTAGACGGAGCGTTCTCCATTAGGGTCTACATGGCCCCAGTAATCTTCCCGCTGCGGGTGGACCTGCGGGTCGCCGTAGATCTCGCTGGTGGAAGCCAATAAAAAGCGGGCTTTGTTTGCTCTTGCGACCCCCAGAGCATTATGAGTACCGAGAGCACCGGCTTTCATCGTCTGGATTGGAAGGTTCGTGTAGCCATAAGGGGATGCCGGGTTTGGACTGGCAGGAGATGCAAAATGCAGTACCGCGTCAACATGTCCTGGAACAAAGATGAAGTTTGAAACATCATGTCGGATAAAAGAGAAATCCGGATTCACAGACAGATGAGCTAAATTACGGGCATGCCCGGTGATGAAATTGTCCATCCCTATGACCTGATGCCCTCTGCTGAGGAACAACTCGCATAAATGAGAACCGAGAAAACCGGCAGCACCTGTTATCAAAACCCGCATAATGATCCTCCATTGCTACAATAATACAAAAATCAGATATATTTTACCTCAAAATGGTGCACATTGTCAAAACAAAGGGACGGCGAATCAATTTCGCCGTCCCTCTTTATATTGATTTGCTATCGCAAAAGATAATCTTTATTTGACAGTGATGCGTCCCTGCGGTTCAGCATAGGCGCTGAGGTCACCGTTGAGAGAATCGATGTAATTGACAACGACCTGGTAATCCATGATACCCGGATCCAGCACGACTTCGTCACCCTGGAACATGGTGGTACCATCACCGCCATCACGCAGCATGTAGTCATGAGAAGCAAGCAGGTAGATAGATGTCGGATCGAGCGGAACCCATTCGCCATTCTTTTCAACTTCCACATCGGTCACACGGCGCGGAGCATCTTCGATAAAGCCGAAGAACATACCATTCGCATCAGCGATTGCCGGGGATTCGATGGAAGTGTCAATGGTATACCGCAGACCGGAGACCTGGAGGAATCCACCCAGTTCACCGGTAGCATTGCCATCAGCGGTCTTGTATTCAGACTTGGTGCTGCGGGAAGTCCATTCGAGCGCATCGAGGATCTGCTGGCCGTTAGCTTTGACGGCATAAAGCTGGTTCCCGAACGGGTGGCAGGCTTTGATGTCAGCGAAGGTCAGATCGCCGGCAGGCAAATTGGCACGGATACCGCCGCCGTTGGCGAAAGCGATATCAGCCTTTGTTGCATAACGATAAGCATCAGCGACAAGGTCGCCAAGGTTGGTTTCGCGGGAGCGGACAAGGCGGATATTGTCTTTATCGGTAAACCACAGGTCAACATTGGTGGTGGTCAGAACTTCATTGACGATTTCCTCGTAATCAGCAGTAACTTCTGCTTCGACGAGATCGAAACCCGCGCTGCGCGGCAGTGTACCGTTGACGATCGTAGTGGTGATGGCACCGGAATCAGCGATGTTCAGAACACCGATGTACTGGAGTTTTGTGCCGGTGGAGGACAGCGGGATCAGATAACCCTCATCATTCGGAACCATCATGGAAGCAATCACAGAGTGAGAATGACCATCCAGAACGGCATCAATGCCATGTGTGTTTTCAATGACATCGATGGAACGGTACGGTTCTGTATCCTCTTTAAGCCCCAGATGGGAAAGGAGAATCACATATTGAGCACCTTCAGCCCGTGCTTTATCAACAGCATCCTGGATCATTCCGTAAAGGATCGCTCCATTTTCACCCTGACCGAAGTCATAAACAAACTTACCGTTTTCCTGGAA
>CACYHU010000019.1 GCA_902774215.1 uncultured Chloroflexota bacterium | reverse complement strand
CGGCATGACCGCAAGCCACATGGCGATAGCCGTAAAGAGAAGCAGCAGCAATAAAAATGACTGCCAGGGAATCTTGCCGCTCTGCTTCAGACTGATCGCATTGACGAGACCGAATATAAAAACAATGAGTGATAAACAAAGGAAAAAAACGAACATGCTAAACCTCAAAAAATTTAAATATGACTATCCAACATTTCATCTTCAATATAATATTTACTGCTGCCATCACTTATATTTTAAATGATTTACATAAACCAGGCAATTATTCTGCTATAAGAGCTCACTTTGCATTCCGGAGGGCATGCTTCGCAAGGCGCGGGATCGAAAGTTCGTGTGTTTGCGAAAGCCACGGCCCGCGCCTGATTTCCGGGGGCTTGCAGCCCCCATACCCCCGCTGTGTTATCTGGCTCTTTTTCTGACTCACCAGCAAAATGCGGTGGCTACCTTTTGACTTATTCATCGAAAAAAATACAACTATAATAGAGAATGAGTCAAAGCGGCCTGTTCTGCTGACTCATTTTGAGTCAGCGAAAACAGGCCATTTTGACTCAAGATTTTGGTGTTTCTTTCTACTTCTTACCGTTCACTGCTGCTTCAAAGCGGTCACAGACCATCAGCATGTCCGCGGGAAGACGGCGGCGGCATTCTTCTTTGATGAAATCCGGAATGCCGTAGAAGGCTTCCGCCATCCCGCCGGCAATGCAGGTGAGCGTATCGCAGTCACCGCCGAGCGAGACCGCAGTGCGGATAACATCTTCAAAATCAGTCCCTTCCATGAAAGCCGTGATGGCCTCCGGAACGGTCTTCTGACAGCTTTCAATATGGTAATAGGTTGGCCGGATCTCGTCACAGGTTCTGGACAGATCATAGCCAAATTCACGAATGATATAAGCTTTGATCTCTTCCTTGCTGCGTCCGGTACGCGCCATGTATATGGCAGAAGCTGCGGCTTCCGCGCCTTTAATTCCTTCCGGATGATTGTGTGTCACCTCAGCCGTCAGCTTTGCCATGTGACGCGTTTCTTCCAACGTATCATAAAGCCAGCCTGCAGAGGAAACACGCATTGCCGAGCCGTTTCCGAAACTGCCGTAAGGCTTCGGATCTTTTGCCAGCAGCCAGCGGTAAAACATACCGCCATATCCGGCATCCGGATACTTGTGTCCCCAATTCTGCATGGATCTTGTCAGAGCTGCTTTAACCGTTTCATCATCCTGCCCGAGTGTGTCCATTAATGCATCAGCCACGGCTATAGTCATCACGGAATCATCCGTAAAATTTGAACCATTGATGAAAAGCGGGAAATTTTTTGTCTTGTCCCCTGCATCAAATTCATAAGGACAGCCAATCATATCACCTGAAATTGCTCCGTACATTTTCTTTTCCTCCCTGTTTTCTGAAGATATTCATAGTATAGCGGAAATAAAAACCAGAAGGTCGCTTTCCGGGCGACAATTGTAAAATTCATGGAAAAACCGATCATTGGCTGTTTCACAGAGAGTGAGTTGAAGCAACCTGTTCTGCTGACTCAAAATGAGTCAGCGAAAACAGGTCACTTTCGACTCAGACCGAATAAATCAGCGTTTCCATAAAGCTGAAAAAAGGAGAGTCCTGACAAAACAGGAAATTGCCCTCCGGCGTTTTTGCTGCTTCGCAGCAAGCGCGGAGCGTGCGGCGGGCGGGATCGTCATGCGGGTTAATTTATTTGGCTTCGAGGAACGCTTTCGCGGCGAGATATTTTTTTACTTGCCTCTCGCGATTTGATTTTTCATACTCATTTTTTACCGGCGGGAGACGCGTGGGATCCAGATTATGTTCCAGATCCGCGAGTTTCACTTTCCGTGCCAGCGGATTAGCCCTGATCCCTTCAATATATGCACCAAGATAGCGAACGCCATCTTCATGGGTCAGACATTTCAGCGCCGTGATGACCTCTTCCGGAAAGCCTTCCCGCTCCAGGTCTTCAAAACTCATTTCTGTATCTTCCACAACATCATGCAGAAGGGCTGTACAGATGGCATATTCATCATCACCCATCTGTTCCGCCAGATGTAGGGATGGAAAATATAAGGCAATCCGGCTTTATCTTTAGCACCGGAATGCCGGTCATAGGCGATCTTCATCGCTTTGGTTGTCAATTCAGTATATAACATTATCATTCCCCCGTTTCAAAATTCGCAGCTGCTCAGAATCGGGCAGCACAGGTGACAGGTCTTTCGAGCGGGCTGCGCTTCAGCAAAATGTCCATCTCCGTGTGCTCCGTTCTGAACAGATACTCAATTCTGCATAATTAACGTTTTACTTTCCCGCAGGAATCATTTGATTCATACTCTTATTGCGGTAATTCAGATTTGTTCTCAGGGAATATCCCTGCTTTTCCCAAAAAGCATTTGCAGCATCATTGTCAATGAAAACCAACCCGAAAACCTTGTGAATACCTTCTTTCTTCAAAGCCTCTTCTGCCAGGGAAACAAGATGAGCAGCTATTCCCATGCGGCGGCAGGCAGGATGCACACACATGTGATGGATGATCCCGCGCCTTCCGTCATGCCCGGACAGAATGACACCCACGATCCGTCCTTCCGATACCGCGGCAAAACAGGTACCCGGGTTGCGTTTCAGATACCTTTCTATGCCCTCCCTGCTGTCGTCCACAGGATTTAAAGCCCTGCGGCTCTGTTCCGTACTGTTCCATAACGCAAAGATCTCATCATAATCTTCGATCGTAACAAGCCTCGTTGTGTATTCCATAAAAAATCTCCTGACGGTCATTTCTATAACATGCTGATCACTGAGCCTGATCCGCGGTCAATTGAGCGGCGAGAACACATCCGATAATAATAACCGCACCGACAATTTCACGAAAACCCGGAACCTCTCCCAAAAAGAGCATGGCAAAAAGGATCCCGTAAACCGTTTCCATGGAAGAGCATATCCCTGCCAGCCAGGCCGGCAGATCTTTCAATGCGGTGATGAACATGGTATGGGCAGCGGCAGTCGTGACAATTCCCAGGAAGAGCAGCAGTGCAAGATCAGACGGCCCCGGATGGAAACCGGTCTTCAGGATCAGCGGAAGAAGCACCACCGCAGCCGCAGTCTGTTCATAAAAGGCAGTCAGTGTACCGCTGTAACGCCTGACAAATCCTCTGTTCAGGAGCGTAAGCACCGCGTATGTCAGAGCAGAAACCATACCGACAAGGATCCCGACGAAGTAATCATTTTCAAAAGATACCTCAGGGACGGTAATGATCACACCCGCTAAAATAAGGGCAGCCAGCAGAACACTGCGTGGCTTCAGTTTCTGATGAAAAAACAGCGGTTCAAGAAAGGTCACAAACAAGGGAAAAGACGAAAACGTGATCGTCCCGACAGCTACCGTCGAGAGCTGGACAGAGGCAAGAAAAGACCACCAGTGCAGGGCAAGGATGAACCCGGCACAGATCAGCTTCAGCACATCTTTTCTGTCCGCGACCCGGAAGCTTTCTTTGCGCACCAGCATAAAAATACCCAGCGTTATCGAAGAAAACAGCACCCGTCCAAAGGTGATCGAAAGTGCCGGCATCCGGATCCATCTGGCAAATAATCCCGCCAGACCGAACAGCAGGACCGCAGTATTAACCAGTAATAAGGACCGTTTTTTCAAAGCTGCTCTTTCACGAAAGTCCGTCTTACAACCCGAGAATCGTCCGGATCGCTTCACCAACACCGTTATGGTCATTATCCGCCGTTACATGAGCGCACATTGACTTGATCTCATCAATAGCATTACCCATCGCAAAGGAAAGCCCCGCAGTTTTCAGCATTTCAACATCGTTATAATTGTCGCCGACAGCGGCTATCTGTGACAACGGGAGACTCAGATGTTCAGCCAGGCGTTCCAGACCGGTGCCTTTATTGGTCCCCGGCGCTGTCATTTCCAGGGTGGTATTTTCCGAAAGAGAAACCTGAAGCGGCAGCTGCTTCAGCGTATCGAAGGCTGCCTGACGGTCTTCAGCGGAACGGAAATAAATATTGATCTTTGCAACAGATGTCTGAAGCGCCGCTTCCATGGTCATGTCCGCCGCCCTGCGGGTGATCTGTTCAAACATCGGCTGATAAATGCCCATATGGAAATCCGCCATGTGCGTTATATCATCCGCGCTGACGACCGACTCCCTGTCGGTCAGAAAATGAGGCATGGCACGGTATCGGGAGGCAAGTTCGACGATTTGCTGTATATAGGGCTGACCGACTCCGTTCCGAAATATGATCCTGTCCCCGGTGCGGTCATAAACCACCCCGCCGCTGTTGCAGACAGCCCAGCGGATCATCGGAAGCACCCGGAAGGTATCCTGCATCTCCGCCAGCCCCCGCCCTGTACAATAAACGGTATGGATCCCATGTTCGGCCGCGGTTTGAATATCCTCCGCCGTACGTGGATCCACAGTCTTATCTGACCGTAAAAGCGTACCATCCATATCCACAGCGATCAATTTAATGGAATTATTCATAATTATCTTTTTGCCTTAATTAAAATTTCGAAAAACAGATTTACAAATTTGTTAAGGTTCTATCTTTTTCCGCCTTATTTATCATGTTTTTTATCAAGTATAAATCACCTTATATTCCGTCCTTACTGTAAGTGTCTGTATACTCATTAATTTTACCCTGTTATTCATACGAACCGGCTTCCCTGATAAAACAGGAATTCCCGGATATAATAATAAAAAATAAAAGGATAACAACAAATGAATTACAAACTTCTCGGCATTCTGATCATCGTCATCACTTATCTGTATGGGATCCTTCTGGAAATACTGGAGCGCAGGTCGGCAGACAACCCGGTACCTGCGAATGTTTCTGACGTTTACGACCCTGAAACCTATAAAAAATGGCGCGCGTATCACGCGGAAAACCGCCGGCTGAGTTTTATCAGCCAGACGGCCTCATTTATTATCAGTCTGGTGCTGATCATTTCCAATGCCTATCCGGCCTTTGCACGTTTTTTCCCAAAAACAGATTTTCTGCAGATGCTTTCGGTCTTCCTGCTTTCAACACTGACAGACCTTCTGCTGCTGCCGATTTCCTGGTACGACACAATGGTCATCGAGGAAAAATACGGCTTCAACCGCACGGATAAAAAAACTTTCTGGCTCGACACTTTGAAAGAGACACTCATCTCCCTCGCCATGATGATCCTGATCGGGCTGATCCTGATGTGGGTCCACAAAACGCTGGGAGACTGGATGATCGCGGCATTCACCGCGGTGATGACGCTGCTGGTTCTGGGGATTTCCTTCCTTTCACCGGTCCTCACAAAGATATTCAACAAATTCACCCCGCTGGAGGATGGTGAACTGAAAGACAGACTCACCGGCCTGCTGGAAAAACACGGCTACAAGGTCCGTGCGATACAGGTGATGGACGCATCCCGCCGTTCTACCAAATCGAACGCCTATTTTACCGGTTTCGGGAAAATGAAGACCATCGTGCTGTATGATACTCTGACAGCACAGATGACGACAGACGAAATCTGCGCTGTATTTGCCCATGAGATGGGACACGGTCTGCATAAGGATACGCTGAAAAATCAAATCTTTTCGACGATCCAGATGTTCCTGATGGCAGTCCTTGCCTGGCTGACGCTCCGCACTCCGGAGATTTTCACAAGCTTCGGCTTTGACGGTATCAACTACGGTTTTGCCTTTGCTCTCATCGGCTTTGAATTTGCCCTGTTCTCACCGCTCTTTTCGCTGTTGGTGAACGCGTATTCCCGCAAAGCGGAATACCGCGCGGACCGGCAGGCAGTTCAGGAAGGATACGGCGCGGCACTCATCAGCGGACTGAAAAAACTGACGCGTGAAAACTTCGGTGACCTCGCGCCGGATCCGCTGCTCGTAAAACTGACATATTCCCACCCGACGCTCAGCCAGCGGATCGAAGCGATCGAGTCAGCACAGAAGCAAATTCACAGCTGATAAAGAAGAAAACAATCAGGCCTTATTCCTGCTATAAGAGCTCACTTTGCATTCCGGAGGGCATGCTTCGCAAGACGCGGGCTCGAAAACTCGTGTGTTTGCGAAAGCCACAGCCCGCGTCTGATTTCCGGGGGCCTGCGGCCCCCATACCCCCGCTGTGTCAGCGGGCTCTTTTTTGACTCACCCGCAAAATACGGTGGTTACCTTTTTCTGAGGATCAGGCCCAAAATCAGGCCAATCAGCGCGGGTATTACCCAGCCGAAGCCAATATCAAAAAATGGCAGGATCTTCCTTCCGACAGAGGCAACAGGTTCAATGCCCAGCGCTTTGAAAAAGTCAAAAAGGGCCGCAACCAGGGTAAATCCCGTGACCGCGATGTAAACCCTCCGGTCATGGGAAAAGGCATTGCCGAAAATTGCCAGCAGGATCAGCGTGATCACCAGCGGATAAATCAGCATCAGGAAGGGAACAGCCAGGTTGATGATACTGGAAAGGCCAAGGTTGGCAACAAGGAAGGAGAAAATTACGAAGCCAATCGCCCAGTAATTATAATATTTCCCGCGGGTAAACATTTTCGCAAAAGCTTCACAGAGGCTGGTAACCAGGCCGATCGAGGTCTTGAGACAGGCAAGGGTAACCATGGCAGCCAGAAAAATCTGCCCTACACTGCCGAAATAATGTTCGCTGATCTGAGCCAGAGCGATCCCGCCGTTTTCGCTGATTTCAAACAGACCGCGGCTCTCAGCACCAACCACGCAGATCCCAAGATAGATCAGACCCATTAACAGACAGGAAAAGAACCCGGCATGCAGAGTTGCCCGGGTGATATCTTTACTCCCGGTCAGTCCAAGCCCCCTGATAACATTTACCACAACAATACCGAAAGCCAGGCTGGCGATCGCATCCATCGTGTTGTAGCCTTCCAGGATCCCGGTGAAAAACACGCCGCTGCGGTAGGATTCATCCGGCGTTATCGAAGATACATTTGCAAGAGGCTTCACCAGAGCTGTGATGATCAGAGCGCAGATGAAGACCAGAAAAGCCGGGTTGATGATATTCCCGATCCAGGTCAGAATACCGCTGGGCTTCAGAGAGAAAAAGAGCACCAGTCCGAAAAAGACCAGACAGAAAACTGTCAGCCAAAGCTTGCTGCTGCCAAGCAGCGGCTCCAATCCGACCGTAAAGGATGTTGTTGCACAGCGCGGAATCGCAAAACACGGCCCGATCGTCAGATAAAGCAGCGTTGTAAAGAAAACCGCGTATCTTCTGTCGATCTTCGAAGCAAGCTCCATCAAACCTTCGGAACGGGTAATGGCGAAAGCAGCGATCCCCAGCAGCGGAAGGCCGACACCGGTGATCAGGAACCCGATGAAAGCTCCCGGAAGATTACTGCCCGCCAGCTGGCCGAGATGAACCGGAAAAATCAGGTTTCCGGCTCCAAAAAACATACCGAAAAGCATACTGGCGACCGAAATCGTCTCAAACCGCGACAAACGTGTTTTCATGAATCCTCCCCAAATAATAAAACAGTCTTACGAGATTTTTGGCATCCATTCCCTGATTGCTTCCAGCACCTGATCCAGATGATAATCATAGCAGTGCGTATCGCCGGAGATTATCACCAGCTTCGCATTCCGATAGGCTTTCGCCGCTTCTTCGGAGCAGCTGAAGGGAACAGCTTCATCGGTATCGGAATGGATCAGCAGAACCGGTCCGTTATAGCGGGCAATGGCATCCTCCACATGGATCAGCTGTGCTGTACGCAGATAATTACCGCTCAGCATTATGCCTTCGGATACCTCGAACTCCTCCGGAATCTGGTTCGGGTCAAAGGAACCCCCCAGAAATCCGCCCCTCCGTGCCATATCCGGGATCATCACCGCAGGAGAAAGAGGAATCAGTCCGCGGATAAACTCATGCTTGAGGCCCGCGGCCAGTATGACCATCAGCCCGCCCTGGGAGTGTCCGCAAAGATAAAGGTCTGTAACGAATGGCAGGCCTCTTGCATAATCGATGACGGCAACGGCATTGGAGATCCATTTCAGCAGCGTATGATCATGGAAACTTCCGTCACTTTTTCCATGTCCGTACATATCCACCCGCAGCGTGGCATACCCCAACTCATTCATCGTCCGGGAAACCCCTTCGATATGAGGTTCTTCACTGTATCCTGTGAACCCGTGGATAATGATCACCAGCGGGCAATGCTCCGGATTCCCTGCCGGCATATCCAAAGTCGCCTGAAGCCGGATCCCGTCATCATTTATATACATAGTCACTCCTTCCGCAAAACTTTGCGGTCAATACAAAAACATGCGGCTCCGATCACTCGATCCATTCCAGCGAGCCGTTTTCGATATCATAGACCGCACCGCGCACTTCGATCCTGTCAATTTCCGGATGCTCAGCGAACTCTTTCCGAATCTTCTCCACACCATGACGTACATTCAGCCGTACCGCTTCCTGCGGGTCTCTTACATCCCCGATTGCTTCCAGAATGTCGTCCGTGATATAAGAGATAAACCCATCCGCATGACCGCTCAAAGCAGCATCCACCGCACCACAGTGTGTATGTCCAAGCATGATGACCAGCCCGCAGTCCAGATGAGCAGCCGCATATTCGATGCTGCCCAGCTGATGATTGTCGAGCACATTTCCCGCGACACGGATCACAAAAAGTTCACCGATTGAAGCCGAAAAGATCTGCTCCGGAATCACCCGTGAATCCGAGCAGCAGATCACGATCGCATGAGGATGCTGCCCGTTTTTCGCATTATCCTCCAGAAGATTTCTGTCAATACTGTGCAGATATCTGCGGTATCCCTGTTTTAATCTATCAATTATCGCCATCAGCCCAAATCCTTTTAACAATATATCTTCAAGGAAACACTGATCAATACCTGCCGCATAGAGAATGAGTCAAAGCAACCTGTTCTGCTGACTCTGACCGAATAAATCAGTGCCTTTTTAAATTATACTGTTCCTTTTTCAAAAAACAGGGAAAGCTCCCAATGAAGCTCAAATTTGACAGATCATTAAGACCGGAGCCTGAAACTGCTGCTTGCGGAAAAAGGGCTGCGATTGTATAATTCAGGCATAAAACGAAGACCATCTTGAGAAAGGAAGTACATGATGTCTTACGAAAAGTTATTTACTCCCGGAAAAATCGGAAATCTTGAATTGAAAAACCGCATCGTGATGCCGGCGATGGGCTGTTCTCTGGCGGAATCGACCGGAGAAGCCGGTGCCCGCATCATCAAATATTACGCAGACCGTGCCCGCGGCGGTGCGGGGCTGATCATTACGGAAATCACCCGCATTGATGATGAAACCGGTGTCGGCACACCGAACCAGCTGAGTGTGACCAATACCCACGTCGTCGGACAGCTCCACCGGCTGGCAGAGGCGGTCCATGCCTATGACACAAAGATCTTTGTCCAGCTTCATCACCCGGGAAATCAGACCCCCAGCCGTCTGATCGGCGGGAAACAGCCGGTTTCCGCTTCTGATGTCACCTGCAAGGTGATCGGCGAACAGCCGCGCCCGCTGACCACCGAGGAAGTGGAAGGCATGGTGAAGAAATTCGTCACCGGAGCAGTTATCGCTCAAAATGCCGGTATGGACGGCGTAGAGATCCATGCTGCTCACGGTTATCTGGTAAGCCAGTTCCTTTCTCCGCATACCAATAAACGGACCGATAAATACGGCGGCAGCTTCGAAAGCCGCATGCGCTTCATCACCGAAATCATCATGGGCATCAAAGCCTTCTGCGGTCCGAAATTCCCGATTTCCGTCCGCATGAACGGAAGCGACTATCTGGAAGACGGGATCACTGAAGAAGACGCGATCGCACAGGCAAAATATCTGGAAAAACTGGGAATAAGCGTTCTCAACGTCAGCTGCGGTACCTACGATTCCGGCGCCACCATCATCGAACCGAACTACTTCGCTGAAGGATGGAAGAAAAATCTCGCGGCAAATATCCGCAGGGAAGTCAGCATTCCGGTAATCGCGGTCTGCAACATCAAACACCCGGCTGTCGCCGAACAGCTTCTGGAAGAGGGATTCGCCGATTATGTCGGTATCGCCCGGGGACAGCTGGCCGATCCGGACTGGGGTGTCAAGGCCAAAGCCGGAAAGGATGTGCTGATCCGCAAATGTCTCGGCTGTATGGAATGTTTCCGTATTCTGAACGACGGACTGCCGCTGGGATGTACACTGAACCCGGTCCTCGGCCGCGAGTTTGAATGGGGCGATGAGAAGCTGGTAAAGAACGGCAATAAACGGACAGTGGCCGTGATCGGCGGCGGTCCCGCCGGGATGGAAGCAGCACTGGTCCTTGCCAAACGCGGCTTCAAAACGATGTTATACGAAGCAAAAGACCGCCTGGGCGGCACCGTGAATCTGGCTGCTGTTCCTCCGCATAAGGGAATGCTTTTGGAATACATCGAAACGATGGAAGCACAGCTCAAAGAAGCAGATGTTGATATCATCCTGAATACCACGGCTACTTTGGAAACGCTGAAAGAACATGGCACAGATGCGGTCTTCCTTGCTGCAGGCGGAAAACCGATCATGCCAAATATTCCCGGCATTGAAACCGCTGTAACAGCCGAGGCCTGTCTGGAAGATCCATCTCTTATAAAGGGCGAAAATATCGTCATTATCGGCGGAGGCGTAACAGGACTGGAAACCGCGGAAACATTTGCCCCTGATCACAAGGTCACCGTGGTGGAGATGCTGGACAAGATCGGCGGAAATCTGTATCCGAGCATCGTGATGCATCTGGCTCAGGAGATCATGAAGAACGGCGGATCGATCGCCAAAGGCAAACAGCTGACTGCTGTCGAAAACGGTTCTGTTACAGTCAAAGACACAAAGAGCGGTGAAGAGTCGAAGATCCCGGCGGACACAGTCATCCTTGCCATGGGTGTACGTTCAGACCGGACCGGAGCCGATGAACTGCTTGAGGCTTATGGCGATAAACTGATCATGATCGGTGATTCATACAAACCGGGCCAGATTTATGACGCTCTGCATTCCGGTCATGACAAAGCCTTTGTTTTTGAAGCACGGTAGTGTCCTGATTTTTCAGACTTATTTGAGTCGGGAGTGAGTGCAATTAAAAGACGAACCCCTGCAGAGACAGTGTTATTGCAGTGAACGTATGCAGATGACCAAAATCCGGGTCATCTGCATACATTCCCGAGATCCAGACCCCGGATAATCTGCTATAAGAGCTCACTTTGCATTCCGGAGGACATGCTTCGCAAGGCGCGGGATCGTTAGTTCGTGTGTCTGCGAAAGCCGCAGCCCGCGCCTGATTTCCGGGGGCCTGCGTCCCCCATACCCCCCGCTGTGTATTCGGGCTCTTTTTCTGACTCACCCGTAAAATGCGGTGGTTGTCTTTTTTGTGAAATAAGCATGGAATACACGCACCATTACAACTCACCTTTAGGAAACATACTGATCGCTTCGGAAGGCCGGTTTATCACCGGGCTGTGGTTCGAAGGACAGAAATATTTCGCCGGAACACTTGAGCAAGATCATGAAGAGCGGGATCTCCCGGTATTCGAAGAAACGGACCGCTGGCTGGATATCTATTTCAGCGGCAGCGCACCGGATTTCACACCGCCACTGCTGATGAAAACAACACCCTTCCGCCGGACAGTCTGGGAGATACTGCTGCAGATCCCATTCGGGCATACCATGACTTATGGTGAGATCGCTGAAAGGATCGCTCTCATGAGAGGTTCAAAAACCATGTCTGCACAGGCTGTCGGCGGAGCGGCAGGACACAACGCCATCCTGCTCATCATTCCCTGCCACCGTGTGATCGGTGCGGACGGAAGCCTCACCGGTTATGCCGGCGGTATTGAGCGAAAGCGGAAGCTGCTTGAGATGGAAAAAAGAGCCTGAATATTTATTTTTCCTGCTCAGGCAGTTCAATACCGATATCGACATTTGCGAAGGCACCGATGATCTCAGGAGCTTTCCCCTGAAAGAAACCGGTCTTATAATATCCGATAGAAACGGTCAGGTCACTGAAAACAGCAAGCTCAGCCTCACCGGTATCACCGTTCATACCGCTGTTGATATCAACCGCAATCACAAAGGATCCGTTTTTAGCCCGGGCATAGTTGATTTCTCCAATAACCGCAGAAACCGGCTCACGTGGGATGCCTGTGAATCCCGTGCCCAGCATGCAGTCCACAATGATCCCATAGGCATCAAAATCCACATCGTCAGTCCCATAGAGCAGAACAGGAACACCCTTTTCCACACACTGATCATAGTAAAATTTTCCGTCTTCAGAAAACTTTTCGGTAACACGCAGCACGGTCACATCCAGATCATGATCCTTCATAATGGAAGCAAGGGCATAACCGTCACCGCCGTTATTGCCGGGACCGCAAACGATGAGCGTTTTCGTATCTGCCCATCCGGGATATGTGTCAAAAACACCCTGTGCGGCTCTGCGCATCAGCTCTTTGGATGGTGTTCCCTTCGCAATCGTATACTGATCCGCTTCTCTCATTTTTTCTACAGAAATCGCAAACATGATTTACCCGCCTTGATTCTTCAATGATTTGTACGATATAATCGTAACATGAGTTACCCATCAGGGGGAAACCTGCAATTACAAAAATAATGGATACATTGGGAGAAAGCTCTGAATAAATCATGGAAATTCTGAAATTTGGAAACGAAAATGCAGCATTTTTGCTGATCCAGATGGTCGATGAGCATGATCTGCAGGTGATCTCTTCGGAGATCAGTACGATCCGCGGGATGATGTCAAAGGATTTCTGCCTTTTGTGCTGCAAGGTCGATAATTGGAACAGTGACCTCTCCCCCTGGGAAGCAGAGCCCGTATTCGGGAAGGAAGCTTTCGGCGGAAAAGCATCCCAAACGCTTGACTTCCTGCTCAAAGAGGTAATTCCCGGCTTTGCGGACAAAAAAATACTTATCGGAGGCTACTCACTTGCGGGACTGTTCGCGCTTTGGGCTGTATACCAGACTGATGTTTTTCAGGGCGCCGCCGCTGCCTCTCCTTCTGTCTGGTTCCCCGGGTTTTTAGCCTACACACAAGACAATCCAATCAGGACCGGCGCGGTTTACCTCAGTCTGGGTGACAGAGAGGATAAGACAAAAAATCCGCTCATGTCACAGGTCGGAAACGCGATTCGCGGTATTCATGAAAATCTTTCCGCACAAAAAGGGATCATGACAACCCTGGAATGGAATCCCGGCAACCACTTCAAAGATCCGGATATCCGGACCGCCAAGGCTTTTGCCTGGCTTATGAATAAAGTCTAAGAAAACACTGATAATTGGCTGTCAAACAAAAAAATGAGTCAAAGCGACCTGTTCTGTTGACTCATAATGAGTCAACGAAAACAGGTCACTTTGACTCAAACTGAATAAATCAGCGTTTCCCTAAAACTGAGCATACAAATAAAAGAGTCTTCCAGATTTTCTGAAAATAAAATGCTGCCCGAAAGGACAGCATTTTTGAATAAAAGAAAGGAGAAAACTATGAATCAGTTTTTCTTACCGAAAGGCAGCAGAGCTTTCCAGTTGATGTTTTGTTTTCCCAAAATATCGAACGCTACAGCGCCGAGCAGGACCACGCCCTTCACGACCTTCTGCCAGTTTGCGTCGATCCCCATCAGACTCATACCCAGGTTGATCACACCGATCAGCGTCGCACCGATCACCATACCGAAGACGGAACCGGCACCGCCGCTGGCTGAGACACCACCTACCACACAGGCGGAGATGGCATCCATTTCAAAGTTGGTGCCCGCTGTAGAGTTTGCCGCTGTCATACGCGCAAGAACCATCATGGTCGTGATAGAGGTCAGGAAAGCCATGTTCAAGTAAGCCAGGAACATGATCTTGTTGGTGTTGACACCGGACATGCGCGCGGCTTCTTTGTTGCCGCCGACAATGTAGAAATGACGGCCGAGGGTGGTCTTGCTGGTGATAAAGCTGTAGATCAGCACAACGACGACGACCCAGACAAGCGGTGTCGGGATCCCGCCGGCATTGGAAAGTTTCCACATAACAAGCAGGATAGCCGCAGCGGAAAGCAGACTTTTTACAACCGTACTTACGAAGGAATCCGCGGCATAACCCTTGCGAAGCTTTGTCGCCCGTGAGGTAAAGATCACGATGACAGTGAGAACAGCAGCCGCGATCCCCGCGATCATGCAGGGCCAGTTGAATACTTTCGGTTTGGTCCCAAAAATCTTTCCGCTGAAAATGGCAAGGAAATCTGCTTTCTGGGCGATCGAAATAGAGCCGGTACTTGAATTGTTGCTGAGAATTGATGTACCGAGACCGCGGAAAGCCAGATAACCGGCTAGAGTGGCGATCCATGGCGGAATATTGATGTAAGCAATCAGATAACCCAGCAGACAGCCGTAAGCGATACCGACTAAAAACATCAGAGCGATGGACACCCCTGTGTTTAGTCCAAGCTTCATCATCATAATACCGCCGACAGCTCCCAACAGACAGACAAAGGAACCGCAGGACAGGTCAATATTGCCGCCTGTCAGCATACACATCAGCATACCGACACCCAGAATGTATACATAAGCATTCTGGTCGATGAGCGCTTTGAACTGTGCCGGCTGAAAGATCGTACCTTTTGTCTGAAGCATGAAGAACAGATAAACGATAACAAGGACGACAAGCATTGCGTTTTTCTTCAATATGCTCATGAAAGAATCTTTGTTTCCCATTTCAGTCATCCTCCTCTCTTACTTTTTCTGGCGCTTGGAAAGCACATCGAACATGACTGCCAGCATCAGCACGAGACCCTTGACTACGCGCTGATAGTTGGAGTCAATACCCATAATGGACATACCCTGGTTGATCAGCCCCATCAAAATCGCACCGATAATGACACCGGAGATCTTCCCGGTTCCACCGTAAGCACTTGCGCCTCCGATGAAGCAGGCAGCAATAGCATCCATCTCATAACCCTGACCAAAGGTCGGCTGGGCATTTGTCATGCGGGCGACGTTCAGGATACCGGCAAGCCCGGCCAGAAAGCCCATATTCGCGTAGGCAAACCAGAATACATTGCGTGTGTTGACACCGGAAAGGGCTGTTGCCTTTTCATTGCCGCCGACGGCATAAAGGTAACGGCCGATAGCTGTTTTTGTAGTGACATAGTTATAAATAAGCAGCACCAGTGAGATCCAGATCAGGACAGTCGGGATCCCCTTATAAGAAGCCAGTTTCCAGGCGACCCAGACGATCAGCACCGCGATAACAGCAGTGCGGATATAGTCCCCTGTCGCTGACTGGATGATCCCCATCTTTTTTTCAATGGCTGATTTGCGGAACTGCAGCACCAGGACCAGTACAGCGATGATAACGCCGACGATCATACATGTCATATTCAGTTCCTTTCCACTCAGGAAATCAGGAATATAACAATCCGCGCCTCCGCCGAAAATTTTAAGGAATGTCTGATTGGAAATTGTCACTGTAAAACCATTAAGCACTACATTTGACAATCCCCGGAAGGCATACATTCCGGCGAGTGTCGCGATAAAAGGCGGAACAAATACCTTCGCGATCCAGAACCCCTGAAACAATCCGATTGCAAGACCGACCAGAAGCATCACAAGGGCAGCGATCCACATGTTCACACCTTTTTCCATCATGACAACACCAATGGCCCCGGAAAAACAAACCACGGATCCGACTGCAAGATCAATGTTGCCGCCCGTCAGAATACAAAGCAGCATACCTGAGGCCAAAACAAATACATAACCGTTCTGTGAGATCAGGTTATTGATGTTCTGCGGGAAAAGAATTTTTCCCTGTGTTGTGATGGAAAAGAAAATCGCAACCGCAACCAGGGCAAGAACCATGGTATATTTCTTGAAAAAATCACCAACCTTCATGCTTAATCCCCCCTTCCGGACTGCAGGATCAACGCCATGATGTTTTCCTGTGTAGCGTCTTTCGCTTTCATTTCACCGAGAATTTTCCCGGCATTCATGATATAGATCCGGTCACTCATGCCAAGAACTTCCGGCAGTTCGGAGGAAATCATCAGAACACACTTCCCGGCTGCCGCCAGATCATTGATAATGCAGTAGATTTCATATTTCGCACCGACATCGATACCGCGGGTCGGTTCATCCAGGATCATGATATCCGGATCCGCGAACATCCATTTCGCCAGCAAAACCTTCTGCTGGTTACCGCCGGACAAATTGCCAACCAGCTGTTCAACAGTCGGTGTTTTGATGGAAAGTTTATCTTTGTATTCCTGAGCAACCGCATATTCTTTATCACCGTCAATCACAGAATTGTTCGCAATGGCACTCAGGTTGGCAAGTGAGGTATTTACTTTAATGGATTGTGATAATACCAAACCATTGCCTTTGCGGTCTTCTGTGACATAGGCGATCTTGTGTTTGATCGCGTCCGCTTCGCTCTTTTTCAGTTTTACTTCTTTTCCGTCGAGCTTCAGCGTCCCGGTGCAGTTCACACCATAGGACTGGCCGAAGATACTCATGGCAAGTTCGGTCCGTCCGGCACCCATCAAACCGTAAATGCCGACAACTTCACCGCTGCGCACATTGATGGATACATTATCTACGACTTTCCGTTCCGGATACAGCGGATGATGAACTGTCCAATTATCGACTTCCATACGGATATTGCCGATTATAACACCTTCGCGCTTCGGGAAGCGGTTGGTCATTTCACGTCCAACCATTCCCTTGATGATACGTTCTTCACTGATGGGTTCTTTTCCGTGGTTATCAAGCGTCTCAATGGTAGAACCGTCACGGACAACGGTAATTTTATCCGCCACATACGCGACCTCATTCAGTTTATGGGTGATGATGATCATCGTCATACCCTGTTTCTTGAATGACAGCATGAGGTCCAGCAGTGCGCGGGAATCTTCTTCATTCAGGGAGGACGTAGGTTCGTCCAGAATCAGCAGTTTAGCCTGCTTCGCGAGTGCTTTCGCGATCTCAACAAGCTGCTGTTTACCGGTGCCGATGGTTTTCACCTGCACCTTTGAGCTTTCCGTAAGACCGACCATTTTCAGATATTTGTCGGCTTCCGCATAGGTTGTATTCCAGTCGATCGCGAACTTGCTGCCGCGCTCGTTGCCCAGATACATATTTTCGCCGATCGTCATTTCAGGAATCAAAGCCAGCTCCTGATGGATAATGACGATGCCTCTCCGTTCCGAATCTTTAATATTCGAGAACTTCATGACCTGCCCGTCGTAAATAATGTCGCCTGTATAGGTCCCATAAGGATAAATGCCGCTCAATACATTCATGAGCGTGCTTTTTCCTGCTCCGTTTTCTCCGACCAGGGCATGGATCTCACCACGCTCCACCTGGAGATTTACATTGTCGAGAGCCTTTACGCCGGGGAAGGTCTTTGTGATATTCCTCATTTCCAGTAAAATATCAGCCATTTTATTTCTCCGCTCCTTATGTCGCGTGGAATTTACCCGGTCTTATCATGAAAAGATACAGGCGGGAACTCCCGCCTGTATCAAGTACATAACTATTTCAATTATTTGATATCATCTTCGGTGTAGTAACCGGAATCAATCAGGATTTCCTTCCAGTTTTCCGCATTGGCGAAGACCGGTTCGCACAGGAAGGACGGAACAACTATGACGTTGTTGTCATAGGTTTCGGTGTCATTGACATCGACTTCTTCACCCTTGAGGATCTGACCGATCATCTTCACAACCTGGGCAGCCAGGGTGCGGGTATCCTTGAAGACGCACATGCTCTGCTTGCCATCAATGATATTCTTGGTGTTCGGTTTGTCGCAGTCCTGACCGGTGATGATCGGCCAATTGCCGTTGTAGTTGGCAGCAAGAGCGTTGGTAACACCCAGTGCAGTGGAGTCATTGGAGCAGAGCCAGACATCCACATTGGAGCCATCGGCATAGAAGGAGGACAGAATGTTCTCAGCGCGGGACTGAGCAACTTCAGTAGCCCAGGTCGGGGTAGCAACTTCAGTGAAGTCGATCTGACCGGATTTGACAACCAGTTTGCCGGATTCGATGTAGGGCATGATCACATCAATAGCGCCCTGATAGAAGTAGCGGGCATTGTTGTCGCCCGGATCGCCGGCAGTGATTTCGAGGTTGAACGGGCCTTCAGCGTTGTCGAGATCCAGAGTTTTCTTAATAAAATCACCCTGGATGGTACCGACTTTGTAGTTATCAAAGGTTGAGTAGAAGGAAACCGCGTCGGAATCCATCAGCAGACGGTCGTAGGCGATGACGGGGATTTCATTTTCCTTCGCCAGGGCCAGAGCGGAACCCAGGGAGGAACCTTCAATAGCAGCAATGACCAGAACGTCGCAGCCGCTGTTGATCATGTTTTCGACCTGGGAAAGCTGGGTCTGGACATCGTTGGAAGCATACTGCAGGTCAACTTCGTAGCCGGCTTCTTCGAGGTTGGCTTTCATATAATCGCCATCCTGGTTCCAGCGCTGCAGATCCTTTGTCGGCATGGAAACGCCAACCTTTTCAGCAAAAGCGGCAGTAGCTGTCAGGCAGAGAGCCAGAGCAAGCAAAACAAATAAAACTTTTTTCATAACTAAACACTCCTTTTTGTTTACCCTTACGGGTTTTACTTATGATTACAAAAGAATTCAAACTGTCATTCTTTTATAATTAAAACCAATTTTGTCATAGTTGTATATTCATCCTAACCGACACATCCTTTTTTGTCAAGAAATGAGGCTAAGACAAAATTCACTTTTTTTATCCGAACATCACCTGGTTCATCACAGCTTCCAGATATTCCTGGCGGCCGGAGGTGTTGGTCTTCACATCGCCCATCGCGAGGGCATATTCTTCCAGTTCCTGGACAGTTGCGGTACCGTCAACGATCTTTTTACCGATGCCGCTGTTGTAGCTGGAATAGCGTTCTTCAACGAACTTGTCGATGCGTCCGTCTTTGATGAGCTTATCAGCCATGCGCAGACCGAGGGCAAAGGAATCCATACCCATGATGTGGGCATGGAAAATGTCATCCAATCCGCAGGACGGACGACGGGTCTTGGAGTCGAAGTTCAGACCGCCCTTTTCAAAACCACCGGCTTTGAGGACTTCATACATCGCAAGAGTCGTGTCATAAACATTGTACGGGAACTCGTCCGTATCCCAGCCAAGAAGCATATCACCGATGTTTGCATCAACGGAACCGAAATAACCTTCGGTGCGGGCGACGCGCAGTTCATGCTGGAAGGTGTGTCCGGCAAGTGTACCATGGTTGGCTTCGATGTTCAGTTTCATGTCCAGACCGTATTTGCGGAGGAAGCCGATAACTGTCGCGGAGTCAAAATCATACTGATGCTTGGTCGGTTCCTTCGGTTTCGGTTCAACGTAGAAATTGCCTTTGAAACCGATGCTGCGGCCATATTCGATCTCCATGCGGAGCAGGCGGGCCATATTGTCCAGTTCCAGGCCCATGTTGGTATTCAGCAGCGTATCATAGCCTTCACGTCCGCCCCAGAAGGTGTAACCTTCCGCACCGAGGCGTGTGCCGATCTCAATGGCTTTCTTTGCCTGTGCAGCCGCATAAGCAAAAGCATCGGCATTCGGAGATGTACCGGCACCATGCATATAACGCGGATTACCAAACATATTGGCAGTATCCCACAGCAGCTTTTTGCCGGTTTCCTTCATCTTTGCTTCGATCAGATCAACAATAACATCCAGATTCCTGTTGGTCTCCGCCAGATTCTCGCCTTCAGGAGCGATGTCACGATCATGGAAAGCGAAGAATTCGATCCCGGTCTTGTCCATGATTTCGAAACCGGCTTCAACCTTTGCCTTCGCCAGATCCATCGGATCGCTTGTGTTAAATGACTTGTCAACGGTTCCTACACCGAACATATCTGTGCCATTTGCACACAGGGTGTGCCACCAGGCCATGGAAAAACGCAGATGATCCTTCATCTTCCGTCCGGCAATTTCTTCTTCCGGATTGTAAAATTTGAAAGCCAAAGGATTATCACTCTGAGGTCCCTCATATTTGATCCTGGGGATATTCGGGAAAAATTCTGCCATATTTTGCTCCTTGAACTCCTTTACTTGTTTCGTGCTCGTGCACGTTTTTGAATAAAAATAAAAAAGCATAATTGCTTTTTACTGCCAGCGGGAACCGTGTACGCGCACGTATTCTCACATAAAAAAATGAACTCTCGTATTGTTTTCGTAAATAATACCCAAACAGCGGAAAAAAGTCTAATGATTTTTGTCAGGTTTTCACTATGACAGATAACAGTTTTTAAAGTTATCAGGGTATAGGATGCAGGCTGAAATCACAGCCTGCATCCTGTTTTTATTGACTACATTCCTGCCAGATGAGCAAACAGCTGTTTGCAGGAAGGATAAATCAGGCGGAATTTCTCATAACGTTCCTGATAGAGCGCCTTCATTTCGGGCTGTGGTTCCACTGTTTCAGCCACATGGACCAGCTCGGCACAGGCTGTACGCACATCCGGATAAAGACCTGCACCAACCATAGCGAGGATCGCAGCACCATAACCGGGACCCTGCTCTGTCTGCGGGATATCCAGCGGAATGCCAAGCACATTTGCCATCATTTGACGCCAGAGCGGTGATTTAGAACCGCCGCCACAGATCATCGAACGGGATATATCAATACCCAATCCTTTTGCCACCTCAAAAGAATCCCTTATAGCGAAACAGACCCCCTCAAGGACCGCCAGCACCATATCCGCACGGGAGGTATCCATGCGCAGCCCAATGAAGGTGCCGCTGGCGTTGGTATCATTGATCGGGCTGCGTTCGCCCATAAGGTATGGCAGGAAGAATACATTATTTCTGCCATATGCCTCCGGAGAGATCTGAGCCTGCTCACCGTCATAATCATCTGTTTTCAGGATATCTTCACAGAACCATTTATTGCAGGAAGCAGCGGAAAGCATGCATCCCATCAGGTGGAATTTTCCATCCGAATGTGCAAAGGCATGCAGGCTGTTCCCGGAATCAACGCTGAAGGAATCAGAAGAAATAAAGATCGTTCCGGAGGTACCCAGAGAAATATTGCAGGCGCCGTTTCCGACAGTTCCGGTACCGACTGCAGCAGCAGCATTATCTCCGGCTCCGGCTGTTACTTTAACACCCTCAGGCAGTCCGAGTTTCGCTGCTATATCAGGTTTGATGGTGCCGATAACTTCATAGCTTTCAAATAAAGCCGGCATCTGTTTTTCGGTCACGCCACAGATTTCAAGCATATCCGGAGACCAGCTCTTATGCTCCACATCCAGCAGCAGCATACCGGAAGCATCTGAGTAATCACAGCTGTGAACACCGGTCAGACAATAAGCGACATAATCCTTCGGGAGCATGATTTTCCGGATCCGGGCAAATTTTTCCGGTTCATTGTTCCGCATCCAGAGAATTTTCGGCGCAGTGAAACCCGCAAAAGCAATATTTCCTGTCCATTTGCTGAGATTTTCCTTACCGATCGTGTTGTTGAGATAGTCCACCTCTTTGAAGGTCCGGCCGTCATTCCAGAGAATTGCGGGACGAATGACATCATCATTTTCATCCAGGACCACCAGCCCGTGCATCTGTCCTGCCACGGAAAGCGCGGCTACATCCTCCGCGTCAAAGCCATTCAGCAATTCGGGAATTCCTTCCGTGCATGCATTCCACCAACCGGAGGGTTCCTGTTCGCTCCAGCCCGGCTGCGGGAAAATGAGCGGATATTCTTTCGTGACTGTATTCAGGATGTCACCCTTTTCATCCACCAGAAGGAGCTTCGTTGCTGAAGTTCCAAGATCCACACCAATAAATAACATAAGCGCTCCTCATAATTTATTAAGGACAGAGGGAGCGGTTCCCAGTGTCCATTTCCGGGACATTGAGAACCGCCCCCTCTGTCCCAAAGAAATACCCTCCGGCAGAACCAAACGCCGGTTTTCTGACAGCAATACGAAGTTCAACAATAATTTTATCGTTAAAATGCCGATTGTGGGGATTAATTCTGAAATTTCAAAATTATCTTCACAAACATTGTATTAAGTATTTATTTTATACTTACTCTTTTTTTTATATCTGATATAATCCGGCTGTCAACAGAACAACAAAGGGGATCGGCAGATACCTGTTTACGACCGGGTGCAGCAGCACGGATGACAGACCTTTCGTGCGAACTTTGCCGCAGCAAAGTACCTCTCACCGTGTACTTCGTTCAAAACAGGTATCCGCCGCATTTTGCGGGTGAGTCAAAAAAAGAGCCCTATAACACAGCGGGGGTATGGGGGCCGCAGGCCCCCGGAAATCAGGCGCGGGTTATGGCTTTCGCAAACATACGAACTCTCGGTCCCGCGCCTTGCGAAGCATACCCTCCGGAATGCAAAGTGAGCTCTTATAGTAGATACATTGACAGAAAGGATAAGCTTAAACGATGAAGCCTGAAGACAAAGCTGACGCCTGCAAAAACATCTGCCCCTGCGAAGCAGAATGTCCGATAGGACGGGCGCTTGCAATGGTGGGCGGAAAATGGAAAATGCGGATCATCTGTTCGCTTTTTGCAGACGGGACCCAGCGATACAATGACCTGATTAAAAAAACACAGGGGATCACAAACGCCATGCTTTCCGCATCCCTGAAAGACCTGGAAACGGACGGAATCATCACGAGAAAGCAATATGAAACGATCCCGCTAAAGGTTGAATATTCACTGACCGAACGTGGAAAAGAACTGTGGCCGATCCTGCACCGGCTGGTCCATTGGGCAAAAGAGGAACCCTTTGACGGAGACTATCCCACGAGCATAAATATACAGTCAGATATGAGGAAGCAGAATGAAACAGCAATTTGATTTACAGAAACATATTGAACAGGGCGTGGAAAAAATCGTAGCTGACACGATCAGGGCCACACTGAAAAACCCAAAGGAAAGCGCTTTTATGGTACGGTTTGCGGCTGCCAGCAGAAAAGCCTCAAAAACGCGGATGAAATATGAGGAGGAAGGGCTGCACGTTCCGGCATTTCTGATCGCAAGCATCACCAGCCGCTGCAACCTGAACTGTGCCGGCTGCTACTCCCGTCATAATAAGGCTACTGTTGACACCGCACCTGTCCAACAGCTTACAGGCGATGAATGGCTGCGCATATTCCGGGAAGCGGAAGAGCTTGGCATCAGCTTTATTATGCTGGCCGGCGGAGAACCGATGATCCGCCGTGACATCATCGAAGCCGCAGGCAGCATGCAGAACATCATTTTCCCGGTATTCACCAACGGCACATTTGTCGATGACCGCTACTTCAGGCTTTTTGATGAATGCCGAAATCTTATACCTGTTCTGAGCATAGAAGGGGGACGGGAAATCACGGATGCCCGCCGTGGGAAGGGAATCTATGACAGACTGACAGCCAACATGAAGTCTTTTAAGGAAAAAGGGCTGATTTTCGGTGCATCCATTACGGTAACGACCGAAAATTACCGGGAAGTAACATCCCGGGAGTTTATCAACAGTCTGGCAGAACAGGGCTGCAAACTGGTGATCTATGTGGAATTCGTCCCGGTCACAGATGAGGCAATGCACCTGGCACCGGGCGAAGCGGAACGTGCTTATATGGAAACCGCGGTAGATTCATTGCGGGAGCATTTTGACGAGATCGTCCTGCTGTCTTTCCCGGGTGATGAACTGGCAATGGGCGGCTGCATGGCAGCAGGGCGTGAATTTTTCCATATCAATTCCCACGGCAGCGCTGAACCCTGTCCCTTTTCGCCATTTTCGGATATCAACGTTAAAGACACCTCTCTCAGGGAAGCCATCCAATCCCGTCTTTTTGACAAATTGCGGGAAGAACATGTGCTGGAGGAAAACCATACCGGCGGCTGCGTGCTCTTTACACAAAGAGCCAGAGTCGAACAGATCCTTTCCGGCCTCATTCCACAGGACCGATAAATTTAGGATTCATGATTTTTGAGACAAATTGAACATATGACAACCGTCAGATTTGGCGGTTGTTTTTATTATCACGCAGCTTTCCGGAATGGCTGTACCAGAGAAACTGTCAATACTTCATAAGTTCATTTTGGAAAATTCATTGAAATAATCAATAAGTAGTTGATACTGAACGCGGATTTGGTATTATAATGCATTTAACAGAGGTGTCAGAATGCCGACAACCATAAAAGATATTGCCAAAGCAGCCAACGTTTCCCGCGGAACAGTTGACCGCGCCTTAAACGACAGAGGCGGGGTCAATCCGGATGTTGCCGCACGGATCAAAACGCTTGCTGCGGAGATGGGATACAAACCGAACACCATTGCAAAAGCACTGGCAACGCGATCCAATCCCATACGTATCGGTGTCATCCTCAACAGTCTCGGCAACCCCTTTTTTGACAAAGTCATCGAAGGGATCAATTCCGCTTACGACAGCCTGTCAGACTTCGGGATCATCATGGAAATCCGAAAAATGCGCGGATATGACCAGGAGCAGCAGCTTTATGAACTGGAGCAGCTCCTAAAACGGGGTATTGACGGACTGGTCATAACACCGATCGCGACTAAAAAAGTCCGCGACGCACTAAATGATATGGTCAAAACCGGTATCCAGATCGTCTGCTGCAATCTTGATATTGATGATGTTGCTTATCAGGCTTATGTCGGCTGTGACTATTTCTGCAGCGGGCAGACCGCCGGCGGCATCATCGGAATGACGACACACGGAGAAAGCAACCTCGGGATCATCACCAGCTCCCATGCATTATATTTTCATGAAATGCGGGTCAAAGGCTGCGAATCCGTTCTTTCGCAATTTCCGAATGTTCACATCACAGATTACATTGAAGCCGGTGATGATGAAGAGCTCTCCTATAACGGTGTCAAAACCATGCTCCTTGAAAACAATAATATCGACTCGCTTTATTTTGTGACCGGCGGTACTACCGGCGGGCTCAGGGCGATCCATGACCTGCATATGGAAGACCGGCTGCGAGTTTTTACATTTGACCAGATCCCGGCTGTGATCGACGACCTGCAAAGCGGACTCGTAATCGCCACGATTGACCAGCAGCCTTTTACACAGGGAGCAACATCCGTCCGGACGCTTTTTGAATCGATCATGTCGAAACAGATGCCTACACGCAAAAAAATCTTTACGGAATTAAACATAAAAAACCGTTACAACATAAATACAGACAGTATTAATACAAAATAAGACCGCGGCAAAATCAGTCATTGCCCGAAAAGGTCTTTTTCATATATACATTCCATACAGGAAAGGCAGAACTATTATGAAAAAAATGGATAAGGCTACGGAACAGGCAAAGGAACTGGTTGCCCAAATGACGCTTGAAGAAGCGGCCTCCCAGCTGTACTATATTTCCCCGGCAATTGAACGGCTGGGGATCCCGGCTTATAACTGGTGGAATGAAGCCCTGCATGGGGTCGCCCGAGCCGGAACAGCCACTATGTTCCCGCAGGCGATCGCCATGGCGGCGATGTTTGATGATGAACTGTTGGGTAAAATGGCGGAAACGACCGGCATTGAAGCCCGTGCAAAATATAATATCCAATCCCGTTACGGCGACCGGGATCTATACAAAGGGATCACCATGTGGTCGCCGAATATCAATATCTTCCGTGACCCGCGCTGGGGACGCGGACATGAGACTTATGGCGAAGACCCGTATCTGACATCCCGCCTTGGCACAGCATTTGTCAGGGGACTGCAGGGAGATGGCGAGTATATGCTCGCAGCAGCGTGTGCAAAGCATTTTGCCGTCCACAGCGGACCTGAAAATATCCGGCACAGCTTCGATGCCAAATGCACGCTGAAGGATATGAATGAGACCTATCTTCCGGCTTTCCAGGCTTTGATTGAAGACGCAAAAGTGGAAGGTGTGATGGGCTGCTACAACCGCATCAACGGCGAACCCGGCTGTGCCAGCGATACACTCATGGGCAAGCTGAAGGAATGGGACTTTGACGGTTATTTCACATCCGATGCCTGGGCGGTCCGGGACTTTTATCAGGGACACCATGTATGCGAAGACAAAGAACACGCAGCAGCGCTTGCTCTTTCCAAAGGCTGCGACACAAACTGCGGTGATACCTATCCCTGCCTGATGGATGCTTATCGCAAAGGCCTTATCACGGAGGAAGAGATCCGAACAGCAGCCATACATCTGTTCCGCACCCGTTTCCGCCTCGGGCTCTTCGATGAAAACAATGGTTTTGAAAATCTGGGACTGGATGATGTCGCGACGCCGGAACACCGCGCGGTTTCCCTTGAATGTGCCGAAAAAGGTATGGTGCTGCTGAAAAACAACGGAATACTGCCGCTGGATAAATCAAAGCTGAAATCAATAGCTGTCATCGGCCCGAACGCTGATTCAATTGATGCCCTGCGCGGAAATTATTACGGAACTTCCGCCCATATGGTCACCTTCCTTGATGGGATCCGGGAAGAATCAGGCGAGGATGTAAAAATCTACTATTCAGAAGGCTGCCATCTTTTCAAAAACCGTGTAGAACATCTGGCTGAGCCAAATGACCGGCTGGCGGAAGCACTGGCAATGGCCGGCAAAGCCGATGTAACGATCCTCTGCCTTGGTCTGGATGCCAATATTGAAGGGGAGGAAGGAGATGAGGGCAATGCCTTCGCCGGCGGTGATAAACTCTCACTGGAACTTCCGGAAAGCCAGCGAATCCTGTTGGACAAGGTGCTTGCCACAGGCAAACCGGTGATCCTTGTACTTGCCGCCGGCAGTTCGCTCAATCCGCACGCGGAAAAAGCGGAAGCCATCCTGCAGGCCTGGTATCCCGGTGAATGCGGCGGTACAGCTCTGGCGAATATTCTGTTCGGAAAGGTTTCTCCTTCCGGAAAGCTGCCGGTTACCTTCTATGAAAGCACCGATGCGCTGCCCGATTTTACCGATTACAGCATGACGGGACGGACCTACCGCTATCTTTCAGGAAATGTGCTTTATCCCTTCGGTTTCGGGCTGACATATTCAACTGTCAGCCTCAGCGGCATGGCATTTGATGACGGTAAAGTCAGCGTGACCATTGCCAACAACGGTAAATTCGATACGGATGAAGTGGTTCAGGTCTATGTGAAAGATATCGAGTCTCCATACGAGGTTTCGAATTACCGGCTCTGCGGATTTGAACGTGTCTCACTGAAGGCCGGTGAAGATAAAACTATCAGTCTTCCTCTTGACAAGAATACCTTCACACTCGTGAACGATGCAGGGGAACGAGTTCCCGGATCCGGAAAATACCGTCTGTGGGCAGGTGTTTCCCAGCCGGATGTGCTGAGCGAGTCACTGAGCGGCGTTCCCTGCCTGAATATGGATATATTAGGCTCTTAGAATTTGAAATCGTTTTCTCCGGATTTGGCAGCGTTTCTTCAGGTACATGAATATGATCAATTATCGGTATAAGACATTTATTTATAAAAAAAGATATTCTCTTTTGTGGCTATGGCTTGTCCTGACGGCAATTTTACTGTTACAGATAAGCGCATTTGGTGAGGGAACCGGCAGGACAGTACGCGTTGGCTGGCATGAACCGCCATATTTTATTACCGATCAAAACGGCAGACGTTCCGGTTACACCTATGATTATCAACAGAAAATCGCTGCTTATACCGGATGGGAATATGAATATGTTCCGGGATCCTGGTCGGATCTTCTGCAGATGCTGAAAAACGGTGAGATCGACATGATGGGCAACGTGTCGTTCATGGAAGAACGCGCGAAGGATATGCTGTATGGGTCCCTTCCAATGGGAACGGAAGCATATTTTCTTTTCATTACGCCTGACAATACTGAGATCACATCGGGGAATTATTCTACCCTTGACGGCAAGAAAGTCGGCGTTGCAAAAGACAGCATTCAGAGCGATCTGTTCAAAAAATGGGCAGAAGCGCATGGAGCACATCCGGTAGTTGTTGAAATGAGCAGCCAGGAAGAAGAATCACTTCTTTTACTTGGCAATGATCTGGATGCTTTTGTCACGATGGACGTTTACGGCAATCCCAAGACAGCCATACCTGTCTGGAAAATCGGCTCTTCCGATTTCTTCTTCGCTGTAAGCAAAAATCGTCCCGATCTGCTGCAGGATTTGAATGCCGCAATGAGCAGCATTCAGGATGAAAACAAATACTTTAACCAGCAGCTGCATGAGAAGTACTTAATGAACACGGAAACCAATCTTTACCTGAGTGATAAGGAAAAGACATGGCTGATCGATCATGGAACGATCAGGGTTGGTTATCAGGATAACTATCTTGCATTTTGCGCAGAAGACCCAATCACAGGTGAACTGACAGGTGCATTAAAGGATTATCTGGACTATGCATCTACGGCATTTGTAAACGTCCATCCGGAATTTGAACCGGTTGCATTCCCGACTGCAGCCGCCGCGATCGAAGCGCTGAAAAACGGTGAGGTTGACTGCGTCTTTCCCGCCAATCTGGGTTATTATGACAGTGAAATGCTCGGTGTGGTCATGACACCGGTTCTTATGAGCACGGAGATGGACGCGGTAGTCCGGTCTTCAGAAAAGAAGGAATTTGTCATCAAAAATCAGGTGACAGTAGCTGTCAACCAGGGCAATACCAATTATGATTTGTTTTTAGCAGAACATTTTCCAACCTGGCAGACAAAATATTATTCGGATACGCCAACCGGTCTGGAGGCTGTCGCAAAGGGTGAGGCAGATTGCGTTATCATCAGCAATTACCGCTTCAGCAATATTTCCAAACAATGTGAAAAACTGCATCTTTCGACCGTCTATACCGGTGTAGATATGGATTATTATTTTGCGGTAAATAAAGGTGATACGGAACTGTATTCCATCCTGTCAAAGATCACCGGCGTTGTGCCGGATGCCATTGTTCACACCGCACTGACGTATTATTCAACTGAAGATGTAAAAACCAGCTTCGCAGATCTTATAAAGGACAACCTTTTCATCGTAATGACCGTGATTGCCGTGATACTGGTACTGATCCTTTTCCTGTTGCTTCGCAGTATCAGGGCAGAACGGATGGCCATAGAAGAAGAGCGTCAGATCCGGCTTTTGAACAAGAAAGTTTTTGTTGACGCGCTCACATCAGTTCGGAATAAAGGGGCTTATGAAGAATATATGCAGCAGCTTCAAAACAAAGTTGATCAGAATGAGAATTTAGAATTCGCGATCGGTGTTTTTGACTGTGATGATCTGAAATCAGTCAATGACCGGTATGGACATGACAAGGGTGATCTCTATCTGAAGTCTGCCAGCGCACTGATTTGCAAAGTGTTCCAGCACAGTCCGGTTTTCAGGATCGGGGGTGACGAGTTTTCTGTTGTTTTGATGAATGAAGATTTTGACAACAGAGAAAAGCTTGTCAAACAATTTGAAGAAGCGGAAAATGAGATCAGTTCTTCTACAAATAACAGATGGGAACAGGTGCATATCGCTCTTGGAATCGCTGTATATGACCCGGGATCAGACCGTTCCGTAAATGACACAGCCCGCCGTGCCGACAAGATCATGTATGAGAATAAACGGACAGGCAAGACAGGCGTGTAAATATTCAAAATGAAAAAATGGCTGCAGAATTTCTGGTATTACTATAAAATACCCGTGATCGTTGTTCTGGCTGTTTTGGCTGTGGGAATTTATTATTTCCTGATACAGCGCCAGTCTGTTGAGAGCGACTATCATGCCGCAATCGTTTCTCCCCGGGATTTTTCCGAAGAACAGCTTGAGCGGATCAAAAGTGTGCTGGAAGGGATAGGAAAGGATCAAAACGGGGATGGTACCACTGCAGTTCAGCTCCGTGTTTTTCGTTTCGCAATCGGTGAAGATGGTCAGGGTATGAATGCAGCTGCGGCGCTGGACGCAGATCTTATCGGGAAAGAAAGCGGACTTTTTTTTACAGAAGATCCGCGGAAATTTGAACAATCGACAAACGGGATCGGGAAAGCCTCTGAAGCCATACCGGTAAGCGGAATTCCGCTGCTTTCAGGCTGCGGAATCGACGATTTGTACCTTCTCGCCCGGACTGATGCAGAAGAAAAATACGCCCAGCTGATATCCGCTCTGGTTGATTAATGGTACATAAACTCCTGATACTTAGTCCACTTTATATTCTTCTTCGTTATTACTCAATTCCTTCGGATCAAAGCGGTCGAAGATACCTCTGAGGATCACGCTGTTGCAGAAAACGGGAAGGGAAATACCAAACATTATAAAGAGAGAACTTGCGTATGCGATGAAGCTTTGCGGAAGATACAGGATCAACAGAACGGGAATTGCCAGGATGATCCACATCAGGACCGTTTTCAGAGGTGAAACAAAGGCCAGAAGGAAAGCATTCCTGATTTGACCTTTCACTGAATTTTCATAGCGTGCCTGAAGCGCGAACACATAACAAACATAAGTCAGCCATACAGATCCAATCAGTCCCGTGACGATACAGAACACGATCTTCGCAGTTCCTTCGATGGAAAAAGCGTAAACACCGTCAACATAAATGATGATGGCACCAAATACCGCAATCGATCCCAGGATCAATCCCTGAAAAAAGTTTTTCTTAAAAGCGGCAAAAAACATCCGGATGGTTTCGACCGGCTCATCCCGGGCAATTTTCAACGTTACCGTATACAGGCCGCACAAAGCAGGTCCGATGGTAATAACAGGGAGAGAGCAGAAAAGAGTCAGAAAATTGAGGATGAGCAGATCTGCCATCGCTCTCATAAAACGTCCGAATGAAGATTTCAGTTTATCGCGCTGGTCCATATGTGTTCCTGATAAAAAGATGAGAGGACAAAAGCCTCTCATCTATTTTATTATAAAAAACATGAATAAGAAATAAATTTATCCCTTTACACTTCCCAATGCAACACCGGCAATGATGTATTTGCTCAGCGCAAAATAGATCACAAACAACGGCAGCACGGACAGGGTCAGGCCGAGATAAACAGCACCATATTCAACCTTATAGATATCACCTTTCAGCTGGGATACCATCATCGGCATGGTATAGAGATCATTTTTGGTGAGCAGGATACTCGGCATAAACAGCTGGTTCCAGGTACCGACAAAACAGAAGATCGCCTGGGTCGCCATAGCCGGTTTCATGATCGGCAGTGCGATTTCATTGAAGGTCTTGAATTCGCCGGAGCCGTCGATACGGGCTGAGTCAAGCAGCTCCATCGGGAAGCTTGACAGCATATACTGCCGCATAAAGAACACAGTTCCCGGTGCGGCAATAGCAGGGATGATCAAAGCCAGGTAGTTGTTCGTCAGACCGATCTTCCACATGAACTGGTAAAAACCGATGGCGGTGATCGTTCCCGGGATCATCATCACAGCCAGAATGAAGGTAAAGAACGGCTTCTTCAGCTTCCATTCATAGGCTACGATTGCCCAGGCTGTCAGTGTGGAAAAATAGATCGTCAGGACGGTACATCCGACAGCGATAACCACAGAGTTGATAAACCCGCGGTACGGGTTGAAGGTCTTGCCGGTAAGTACATTCCAGTTGTTACCAAGGAAACTTGAGGGAATCAGCGACACCGCGTGCTGCTGGATCTCTGTGGTGCTTCTTGTGGAATTGATGACCATCACATAGAACGGGAACAGGCTCAGTATAGCAAGAATGATCAGGACGATATAAATAAATGCCTTGTAAACGGGATTTCCGCTTCTTTTTTCAAGACCGTTCATTTGGCCCTCCTTTCATTTCTGTCTCTCATCAGATAAAAGACAACGACTGAAAGAACAGCAATGATCACAAACATGATCATACTGGCCGCAGCAGCACGGTTGTACATATAACTGCCGGAAAATGCCTGGTTATATATGAAGACATTAGCAGTTAAGGTTGAATTGTTCGGATTACCATTATTGAACATCCGGGACATATCGTACATGTTCAAACCACCGATCATGGAGGTGATCAGCGTATAGGTAAGGATCGTCCGGATATTCGGGATCGTGATCCGCCAGAATACCTGACGGTCATTGGCACCATCAATTTCAGCCGCTTCAAAGATCTCCGGATTTATACCCAGCACGCCGGAGATCAGGATGATCATTGTATATCCATACCACATCCAGAACTGAATAAAGGCGATGATCCATCTGGAAGCGGTACTGCTGTTGGTAAAGTAAAAAGGCTCACTTCGCAGCCCGAACGAAACCAGAAGATCATTGACCGGTCCTTTCGGGTATCCAAACAGCGTATTGAACAGGATCGCCACAGAAGCCGCGGTGATGATATTCGGCATGTAAAAGACCACCTTGAAGAAACCCTGTCCTTTGATCTGGTTCCGCTTGCTGGTAAACCAGGCGGTGAGCAGCAACGCCAGCAGGATCTGCGGAATAAAGTTCATGATCCAGATCACGACAGTGTTGCTCAAAGATGTTTTGAAGGTATTGTTATTCAGGATGGTCCTGAAATTTCTCCAGATATCTTCAGTGTAGATATGCCAATTGTTGTTCCCGAGCCCTTTACAATCCGTAAACCCGAGAATTGCTGTATAAATCGTCGGATAGAGAGAAAAGACCGCGTAAACAATAACAAACGGCAGACTGAAGAGATAACCATACTTCGCATAACTGAGTGTATTTTTTTTCTTACCCATGTGCTTTGTCCTCCCCATTCTATATTTTATTCAGGAAAGACACAGCTCTCTCCTGTTATAACAGCAGCAGAGTTGCTGTGTCTTTTCTGAAAAAAGAGGGAGGGATATAGAAATCCCTCCCCTAATACAATCAGATTTTAGAAGTCGACTTCGACGTCGAGGTTGTCAGCAACATTCTGCTTGAAAGCGTTGATCGCATCTTCGCGGGAGAGGTTGCCGGCAGTGTACTGGCGGACAGCATCACGCCACCAGTTGTTGATGGTTTCATCGTACTGGGTCATGTTGGAGCCGCTTGCATAAAAATTGGCAGGGACGAACATTTCGAACATGTTCTGACCGCCAAGGAATTCAACTTCACCATTGGATTTGGCCATGACAACACCGGATGCAACTGTATCTTTCGTGCCGCCTTCGCCGTTCAGAGTGCCGTTAGCCCATTTGTACTGCAGAGATTCGTCATCAGTATCGAGGGTGATCCATTTGATGATGTCAGCAATAACTTCCTGTTTTTCAGTACCGATAACGTTCTTACCGGCCAGCACCCAGGTGCCGCCCCAGAAGAAACCGACAGGTGATGTGGAGACTGCCCAGTCGCCATAGGAAGAATTATCATCTGCACCGCAGTTCGGAGCCATAACATAGTTGATGAGCCATGCCGGGCCAAAGAAACCGAATACACCGCCGTCCTTGGTCATATCAGCATACCATGCTTCGGTCCAGTCCTGGGTATCGTGATGATAGCCGTTGTCTTTAAGAGTCTTGGAGTAGTCGAGGAAAGCTTCACGCTTCGGATCGATGTTCAGCTTACCATCAACGATCCAGCCAGCATCAGAGCTGTTTTCAACAGCGTGCCACATATCGCCGTCACCGGAGACGATGGCATAACCCTTATCCTTCAGTTCCGCGGCTGCAGCGAAGAATGCATCCCAGTTACCGGAACCGGCACCGATCTTTTCAGCAACGAATTCAGGATCATCATTGCCCCAGACATCTTTGGCGATGGAGCGGCGATAAATGAAAGCACCACCGGTAGCCTGATAGCCAAGGCCGACCAGTTTGCCATCGGACGGGCGGGTGCCGATCTGGATGGTGTAGTCTGCGATATCAGCAGCTTCGGTCAGAGCAGCAACGTCGATGCCCAGATCTTCGTAAGCGGCAGCGAATTCAGCAGCGTCACCCTGAGCATATTTCAGAATAAAAGCAGCTTCCGCAGCATAAATATCAGCTTCACCGGCTGCAAGCATCTGGTCAAGAGCAGGCTGGTACAAGCCGTCGGTTGTGGCAGTGATTGTGGTGTTCACATCAAATTTTTCAGCCAGATCCGGATGAGCTTCAAAATATTTTGTGATCATGCCAGGGACTTCATCAGTGAAAGCCATGACATTGATGACGGTTTTGCCGTCAGCCGACGCGCTCATAGCGAAGGACCGATAAATTTTTTCATTATAAGATTCCTCCCTTTATTTTTCGTGATCTAAACGACAGACACCGCTCATCACACGAATTACAAAAAACGGATGTCCGTGCACGAGCACGTTCATCATGTCACTTATTTTATCCGAAACCCTGAAAAAGGGATAATGATATTTGTAATAACATATTCGTGATTAATATCATATAAAATCATATGTAAACCTAAATTCATTCAAGTACACCGCACTTAAATGAACAACTGCCCGGAATATCCGGGCAGCTGCTTTAGATTTTATACGATTTTATTCAACAGCGAATCCGCTTCCGGAGGTGAAGACCTCGCCGAGGCCCAAAGCCGTTTCCATATCGTCAATGTCGATCGTGATGTCAGGTTTGGTGACCACGACCGGATGCTTCGCGTCCGGTACACTGACACGCGGTTCAGGTACATCCTTCTGGACTTCCGGCTCAAAGAGCGGCCTATCTGTCGAAGATGAGGTCGGGACCACAGCAGGAGTCAGTCCGGTTTCCGGAGCAACGACCGGTGTTCCCTCAGGTGTATAAATCACCGCGAACATCACGTTGCGTGCCGGCTGTTCACCAACGACAGAAACCAGGTTAGCCGTATATCCTTCAATGACCGGAGACTCGACCGCGTAAGACATACCGGCCGGCTGACGTACAGTGTAATCCGGTGCAGCTGTCTCGTTGTTCGCATAAACATAATGAATGGTCAGGTCATACAGGTTGCTGTTCGTAAAGGTTGTTGAGGTGCCGCTGCGAACACTGCTGACAGGATAATAACCGTCAAACAAACTCTGTTCAGACCAGGTGTATTCAATCGGCAGACCATTCTCATTTAAGGGCAGGTTGCCGACAGACAGTGTCCAGCCATTGCTTTCATTCAGAGATCCGCTGAACACCGGACCACCGTTGCCGCGCAGGACCACACTCAGAGAGCTGGGGCGGACACCGGCAGCATTGCCCATGTCATCCCAAACCTTGTTCACGCTGACAGACGTCCTTGCGATCTCATGTTTGTTGATGAAGGTAGTGACATGACCGTTCACCTGGGCTTCAGATGTATAGCCATCAACCTCTTCCTCGGACCATGTGTAAACGACCTCGCTGCCTTCATAGTAGAGAGACAGATCATCGATAGAGGCTCTCCATTGATTTGCATCACTCAGACGCCGTGTCCGTACAGAACCGTCAGAACCGACCAGCGTGACGAGCAGGGAAACCGGGCGTATACCATCACGGTTGTTGTCATCATCCCAAACCTTTGTTACGATATAAACCGCCGGGTTGTAGGTGATTGTGAAGGTACCGGACTGGAAGTCAATCACATAGTTACCCTGGTTTTCTTTACCGGTAACTGTGATCGTGTAGGTACCCGGCTGTTCGCCTTCTTCACGAGTGAATTCGTATTCCACGGTGTCGTCACCGATCGTTCCGGTCACAGTGGCAGTGAAGGTATCGTCAAGCTGTCCGAATTCCTTCTGCGCATTATCAGCCTTTACGACGATCCTGCGCGGTTCCACAGTCAGCTTACCGCGGACATTTGTGATAATGTAGTTGCCGGTCACATTTCTGCCTTCCGCATTCACGATCCTTGTCTCGGACGGAACATTGTCAGATACACCTACATCAGTGCGTTCTCCGGTAACGGTAACGGATTCGATCACATCACCATCAGCCAGAGCGGTACTGGTAAAGCTATCCTTCACCAGCGGTGTTCCGTCATAGACCTTTCTTGCGCTGTCAGCCATGACTTCCAGAGTCTTCGGCGTTATGACAAGCAAACCATTGAGGTAAGAGATCTTATAGCTTCCGGTAACATCCTCACCCGCCGCATTCACGATCTTAGCATCGGAAGGAACGTTGTTCGGGACAAAGGTCCTGCTGACGTTCAGCTGGCTGCCGGTGATAGTAACAGACTCAATGCTGTCACCTTCGGCAAGATCGGTACTTGTGTAAGTATCCACAGTCAGCGGTGTACCATCATACGGTCTCGTGAAGCCATCTGCAGTGATAGTGAGTGCCTTCTGCATCACAGTCAGCTTACCGGTATTGGTAATAACATTTGTGAAGTTCGCAGTTCTGTCTTCACCGGCTGCATTTCTGATGATCCAGCCATTGCTTACTTCGTTGACACTTTCACCGGCTGTTGTCTGGCTGCCTTCCGCA
>CACYHU010000018.1 GCA_902774215.1 uncultured Chloroflexota bacterium | reverse complement strand
TTGAACTTTGAACCTTGCATAAATCTTATTACCCGGATTTATGCTATAATCCTTTATTAAGGAAAATCCGGTGATGGTCCGGCTTCCCGGAAACCGGCGGAGCGGACTTTCACCCGTAATTTGTTTCTGATGTCGTTTCTGTCTTGATTTGAACTTTTATAAGGAATTTGATTTTTATGTTTATTGATGAAGCTGAAATATATGTCCGGTCGGGAAAAGGCGGTGACGGATTTATGCACTTTCACCGGGAAAAATTTGTTTCCCGGGGAGGTCCGGACGGTGGTGATGGCGGACGGGGCGGAGATTTGATACTAAAAGTTGACAGACACCTGAATACGCTGGCTTCCTTCCGGCACAAGACCCGCTATATTGCCTCTGACGGGCTGAAAGGCGGAATCAATAACCAGACCGGAAAATCCGCGGAAAATCTTATCGTAAAGGTTCCGGCGGGTACTATTGTCCGTGAGAAAGAGACCGGGGCTTTGCTTGGAGATCTGACGCATGATGGTCAGGAGCTGGTGGTCTGTAAAGGCGGCCGGGGCGGCCGGGGAAATACACATTTCGTTTCTCCTTCCAACCAGGCCCCGCGAACTGCGGAAAAAGGTGAACCTTACGAAGAGAAAAACCTTTCCCTGGAACTGAAGCTGATCGCGGATGTGGGTATCGTCGGTGTGCCTAACGCCGGGAAATCATCTTTCCTTGCCGCGGCTACGAATGCCACACCGAAAATTGCCAACTATCCCTTTACCACACTTGAACCGAATCTCGGTGTGGCTGAACTTGACGCGGAGCATTCTATCGTCCTGTCCGATGTTCCCGGACTGATCGAGGGAGCTCATATGGGCGTCGGTCTCGGGGATTCTTTCCTGCGCCATATTCAGCGTACCCGGGTCATTCTCCATGTGCTGAACGGAGAATCTGAAGACCCGATCGCTGATTTTGACCAGATCAATCAGGAAATGGCTCTCTTTGATGCGAAGCTGGGCGAAAAACAGCAGCTGGTTGTGTACAACAAGATGGATATCCCCGAAGCCGCTGAACGCTGGCCGGAAATCGAATCAGCACTCAAAGAACGGGGGTACGAGGCTATGAATATGTCTGCTGCCACATCCGCGAACATCAAACCGATCCTTTGGAAGCTGTATGAAATGGTTCAGAATGCTCCGGTCGAAGAAGAAGAGATCGACGAAGTACTGCCGCTTTACACACCGGAAGATGACCCGCGGCAGTTCACCATCAGCCGCAATGATTACGGTGATTATGTGGTACGCGGTACGGCTATCGAGCGGGCTGCCAAGATGACTTTCTGGGAACATCCGGGTTCCCTGCGGCGCTTCCAGAACCTGATGCGGACGCTCGGCATCGAAGATGCCCTGCGGCAGGCCGGTGTGGAAGACGGTGATACCGTGATGATCGGCGACAGCTTTGAGCTGGAATGGGTGGAATAAACGATTTGGGCGGAAAGGAAATACAGCGATGAAACAGCTTTTTCAGAATATGAAAAATGGAGAGACCAGCATCAAAGACCTGCCGATCCCGAAGCCGGGCAAAGGCTGTGCTTTGGTGCGGACTGCTTATTCGCTCGTTTCCGCGGGTACGGAACGCACCCTGGTTGAATTCTCTGAAAAAAATCTGGCTGCAAAGGCTGTTTCCCGTCCGGACCTGGTAAAACAGGTGCTCAACAAGGCAAAGCGGGAAGGAATACTCAGCTCTGTGCAGGCAGCCTTCAATCGTCTGGATCAGCCTATGTTTCCCGGCTATTCATCCGCCGGTACGATCACGGCTCTCGGTGAAGGAATGCAGGGGTTTAAAATTGGTGACCGGGTCGCCTGCGGCGGCGGAAATCATGCTGTCCATGCGGAATATGAGATCGTTCCCCGTAATCTGCTGGTGAAGCTGCCGGATTCGGTGAGCTTTGAGGAAGCGGCTTTTGCGACGCTTGGCTCTGTTGCCATTCATGGCTTTCGTCTTGCTTCTCCCCAGCTGAACGATACCGTCCTTGTGATCGGTCTGGGATTGCTTGGTCTGATGGAGATCCAGATCGCTAAAGCAGCCGGCTGCCGTGTCATGGGTATGGATATTGACAAATCGAAGATCAAACTGGCACGCGATTTCGGTGTGGAATCCTGGAACCGGGGTGAAATTGAGGAATGGGTTCCGCAGTTTACCAAAGGCCGCGGGTTTGACCATGTCCTGATCTGCGCCGGCAGCCGGGATAATGACTCCATCGAACTTGCCGGAGAACTGTGCCGGGACCGCGGTCAGGTGATCGCTGTCGGTGCGGTCGGACTGGAGATCCCGCGGAAGATCTATTATGAGAAGGAACTGAGCGTGATGGTTTCCCGTTCCTACGGACCGGGACGCTATGACGCGAATTATGAGGAAAAGGGACAGGACTATCCCATCGGTTATGTCCGCTGGACGGAAGGCCGGAATATGGAAAGCTTTGTGGATCTGATCGCTGACGGAAAAATGAATGTCCGCTCCCTGATCACGCATCGCATCCCTATCGAAAACGGCGAGGAAGCCTATAACCTGATCACCGGTAAGCGCAATGAACCGTTCCTGGGTGTACTGCTGGAATATCCATATAAGGAAGCAGATCCGCAAAACCGGGCGGTGTCTGTTTCAAAGATACAGCTGCAGCCGGATACCCGTGACGGAAAGCCCAATATCGGTGTTTTGGGTGCGGGCAACTACGCAAACGCTACCTTCCTTCCGGTGATGAAGGAGAGCGGCACGCGCTGTGTGCTGAAGTCCATCGCCTCCGGATCCGGCGGGAAAGCCCGTCACAGTGCGGAAAAATTCGGCTTTGAAAAGGTTGAAACGGATGGCAGTGCTATCCTTCAGGATCCGGAAATTTCGGATGTTGTTTTGCTCACACCTCATTCGTTGCATGCGGCGCAGACGATCAAAGCCCTTGAAAACGGGAAAAATGTTTATTGTGAAAAACCAGCTGCGCTGACCCCGCAGTCACTTGCGGAAGTGCGCCGGGCTGTTTCTGCCCATACGAAGCAGTTATATATGGTCGGTTATAACCGCCGCTTCGCTCCGCTTGCGCTGGAGATGAAGCAGTTTTTTGCCGGCTGCGCCGAGCCGCTTGCCATGCATTATACTGTCAATGCCGGGTTTATCCCCGCCTCGCACTGGACGCAGGATCCTGAAATCGGGGGCGGACGTATTCTTGGGGAAGGATGCCATTTCATCGATTTCCTGATCTGGATGTGCGGTTCGCTGCCCCTCAAAGTCAATGCCTTCTGTCTGCCGGACTGCGGACGCTATAACGAGGATAACGTCAGTATTCAACTGGCCTTTGCTGACGGCTCCATCGGTACAGTGAGTTACCTGGCAAACGGCGATAAATCTTATGCAAAGGAGCGGGTGGAAGTGTTTGGCGGCGGCAGGATCGCTGTTCTGAACGATTACCGCTCGTTGGAAATGTGGAAGGATGGAGATCACAAAAAAGACAGTTCCGCTCTCCGTCAGGATAAGGGACATGCAGGATCATGGAACGCTTTCCTGGATGCGGCTCATGAGGGAAAACAGGCTCCCATTGGTTATGATGAAATTTTCAGCGGGATGCTGGCCTGTTTTGCCGCTATTGAGTCGATCCGTCAGCAGGATGTGATCTCGATCCCGCCGGTGAGTTCTTTAGATGATTTCGGAAAGGAAGATGATCTGGCATGACGCGTCTGTCATTGCTCACACAGTCGGTTCGTGATCTGGGCTTTGTGCCTGTTTTGCGTAATGGCTGGTACCGGATCCTGCTCAAAAGCGGGATCTACCGTACGGTCATGCCTCACCGCCCTTTGCGGAATGAGGTCGTCCGCGGAGAATTCCGTCCGCTGCCGCTGCCGGATATGGATCAGCTAATCAATTACCTTTCGGCAGATTCTGCCCGTATATTTGATGAAAAGGAACTGATCTTTCGCGGTGAATATCATCCTTTCGGCAGCAAAAACAGCCTGCCTCTGGATTTGAATCCGGTAAACGGAAGCCGGCATTGGGCCGCGGATCACAAGATCCCTGTACCTGACCTCAAGCTGATATGGGAGGGAGCCCGGTTTTGCTGGGTCGACAGTTTGATGCGGAGTGAAGTCCTGTCTCACAGTGGATTGGCTGAAGCTTGTTTTTGGGATAAGCTGGAGGATTTTAATCAGAAAAATCCGGTCAATCTGGGAGAAAACTGGGAATCCGCACAGGAAGTGGGGCTCAGGCTGATCAATATTGCCTTTGCTGCCGGTGTATTCCTGCAGCTGCCGAAAAGCGATAACATCTATTTTTCATCTGCCCGCCACAGCGAGATGATCCGTGAACGGATGGACCTCGCGGCCAGGACGATCCAGGCTCATGCGAAACGGATCCCGAAAACGCTGATTTATGCAAAATCCCAGCGCAATAACCATTTGCTGAGCGAGGCGGCAGCACTGATGACCGCGGCTGTTGTCCTCCCGGATGCCCATGATGCACAGCACTGGTGGCGGCTGGGCAGGTATAATTTCTTCCGGGGACTGGATGATCAGATCGCGCCGAACGGATGTTACATTCAGCACAGCAGCAATTATCACCGCCTGATGCTTCAGCTTGTTGTCTGGGTGGACCGGCTCCTGCGGATCAGGTGTGAGAGCTGGCCGAAAAAGCTGATCCCGAAGCTGCGCAATTCGATCCGTTTCCTTTATGATTTCTGTGACCCGGTCAACGGAAAATGCAGCAATATCGGGCATAATGACGGCAGCCTTCTGTTTTGTTTTGGCAGTGATTATGACGATTACAGCCCCACCCTGCAGGCTGCAGGTCAGATCTTTCTGGGAAGGAAGCTTTTTACGGATGGCCAGCGGAATGAATTGGGCGTCTGGCTCAATGTGGAGAAACGCTATCTTTACCAGTCCGGCGAAGATCAGAATGAAGCCTATGCCGGACCGCTTTCTGTCGGCAAAAAAGGTATGAAGGCATTGATGCTTTCAGAACCTTTCGGCGGCAGGCCTGCCCATGATGACCGTCTGCATCTGGAAATTTGGATCAACGGTGTCAACGAGCTCTGTGATGCGGGTACTTACCGTTATACTGATCTCGAAGGCTGGGATAACAGGCTGAAGTATGCGGCGACGCATAATGTGATGACTGTTGATCATCAGGAACCGATGACGGATGCCGGCAAATTCATGTGGCTGGATTTGGATGAGGCCAGGATCATCTCACGGAACGAGGCATATATCAGCGCGGAACATAACGGGTTCCGCCGTCAGAATCTGAAACATCGCCGTACAGTCCGCCCGATCGGAAACGGGTTCTCTGTCGCGGATGATGTGATCCCGATGGCGAAGGAAGAGAATACGGAGCATATTTACCGTTTCCATTGGCTGCTGCCGAATCAATCCTTTAAATACAAAAAAGGCGTATTGGTCCTGGATCGTATTCGTATGGGGTTCAGCAGCGATTTAAATTTCAATCTGCGTATCGTTCGGGCCGGGTTCTGTATCTTCAACAGCGGAGAGGAAACCGGAGAACAGGATTTCCGTGAGGATCAGCGCTGCGGATGGTATTCGCCGACGTATAATGAAAAGGAAGCTGCTCTTTCCATCATTGTCACCTGTAAGGGGCAGGCACCTTTCCATTTTGATACGCTGATCACAAAACTGTAATGGTTTGAAGCTGCCGGTCGGATTTTTTGTAAATAAGCTCGGTGCTTTGTGACTTGTAATTTGGGAGTGAGCGGATGCATGTTTTGTTGATTCACCAGGCATTTGTTACCACCGGGGAGGCCGGCGGAACGAGGCATATTGAATTTGCCCGCCGTCTGGCTGAGCGGGGACATCGGGTGACGATCATTACCAGTCCGGTCAGTTATCTCAGCGGGGAAAGCAGCCTTACCGGGCATTTCCTGTGGAAAAAGGAGCAGTGGGCTGAAAATATTGAGATCCGTTACTGCTGGACGAGCTCCGGGATGCATAAGGGATTTGTGCCCCGGCTGCAGGCCTTTTTTTCTTTCATGTTTTCTTCATTCTTCTGCGCGCTGAATGTAAAACATGCCGACCTGATCTGGGGTACATCACCGAATCTTTTTCAGGCCTGGACAGCCTGGCTCAGTGCCCGTCTGAAGCGAAAGCCTTTCCTGTTGGAGATCCGGGATCTCTGGCCGGAGTTTGCTGTAGCCATGGGTGCGCTGACGAACCCGCTGCTGATTCGGATGTCACAGCGGCTGGAGAGGTTTCTTTACAACCATGCTGACCGTATCATCGTGAATTCGCCCGGTTTTATCCCTTATATCCGCGATATCTGCGGGAAGATACCGGACCTGGTGCCAAATGGCGCGGATGAGGAAATGTTTGCCGGTGCAGACGGGACTGCTTTTCGTGAGCAGTATGGCCTGAAGGATGATTTTGTTGTGATGTACAGCGGTGCCCACGGTCCTGCGAATGATCTGGAAACTGTGCTGAATGCCGCTGATATGCTGCGGGATGAAGCCGGCATCCGTTTCGTATTTGTCGGAAGCGGAAAGGATAAAACCCGGCTGGAAGCATTAAGTGCTGAGCGCAGGCTCGGCAATGTGCTTTTTGTTCCGCCCGTTCCGAAGGAGCAGATCGCTTCTGTGATGGCAGCTGAGGATGCCGGACTGGCAATTCTGAAAAAGCTGGATATGTTCAAAACGACCTATCCGAACAAGGTGTTTGACATTATGGCCTGTGGTGATCCGGTGATCTGTCAGATCGATGGTGTGATAAGGGATGTGGTTGAAGAAAACCGGGCAGGTGTCTTTGTTGAGCCCGGTGATGCCCGGGCGCTGGCTGAGACGGTTCTCCGCCTGTCGGTGGATCCTGAAGGATGCCGTGTTATGGGAGAAAACGGCCGCAAAGCGGTCATGGAAAAGTTTAATCGCGATGCGGCTGCTGTTCAGCTGGAAAAGATTTTTGATGAAGTTGTCAGCAGCCGGTAGTCAGATGACGCAGGATATCTGGCAGTTTCTGTGTGTACTGTTTGCTTCATAATGAAAGGGGAGATAATTATGTGCCATTACGAGAGAGCAATCACACGTCCGCCCTGCAGAAAATTTGCGGATGGTTTGACCCATGGATTGTTGGGAAGGCCGGATGTCGATCTGGCTGCGCGTCAGCATGAATCATACGTGAAAGCATTGCGCAGATGCGGCGTGGAAGTGATCGTTCTGCATCCGGATGATGATTATCCGGACTCCTGCTTTACAGAAGACGAAGCAATTGTGACGGATCGTATGGCGGTTATCCCTTCCTTTTGCCGCCCTTCCCGTCAGGGAGAGGAAATCAGGATGCGGCCGATCATCGAAGCCTTTTATAGCGGAAGGATCGAAGAGATCAAAGCCCCCGGAACACTGGAAGGCGGAGATATCTGCCGTGCCGGAAATCATTTCTTTGTCGGGATCTCGTCCCGCACAAATGAAGACGGAGCGCATCAGTTCGCTGACATTGTGAAAAAATACGGGTTTACCTCTGCTTTTTGCGATATCAGGGATATTCAAATTCTGCATCTTTCTACCGGAATGAGTTATATCGGGAATAATACAGTCATCTGCTGTCCTGCTTTTCAGCATCTGCCCGCTTATGATTCCTATCGTGTGATCGTCACGGATGAGAAGGAAGCTTATGCAGCGAATTGTGTGCGTGTCAACAACAAGGTCATTATACCTGAGGGGTTTCCGGTATTGGAGAAAAAACTGTTCAAGCTGGGATTTGACGTAATCACGACTCCGATGAGTGAGATCGAAAAGCAGGATGGGGGCCTGAGCTGTCTCTCTGTCAGGATCCCGAAACGGATGTAGTTTGTTTCGCATTTTTCTGCCTTATCTGAAGAAATTTCAAAAAGAACTTTCACTGGCGATCCTGTGCCTGATCCTCGAGGATGTGGTAGAGCTGATGATCCCTCTGATATTGGCAGATATCATGGATCAGGGTATAGTGCCCGGAAATATTAACAGGGTGGTCAGGGGATGTGCTCTGATGCTTGTCCTGGCACTCATCGCGCTGCTTTTCGGCAGGACCTATGCCCGCATGATCGCGAAGGGCGGTCAGGGCTTCGGTGCGGAACTGCGGAAAGCGGAGTTTGAAAAGATCCAGCAGTTTTCATTTCTGAATGTGGATCATTTTTCCTCTTTCGGTCTTATGACACGCCTGACCGGTGATGTGCAGATCATTCAGAACATGATCACAGGCGGGATCCGCCCGGCTGTACGCGGTGCGGTCTCCATTATTGTCGCAATGGCTTTTTCTTTCTTTCTGGATCGGCGTCTGGCTGTGATCTTTCTGATCATGCTGCCGATCCTTGGCGGCGGTCTGTTCCTGATCGTGAAGCTTACCTATCCTTTATTTCCGAAGCAGCAGGCAAGTATCGATACCCTGAACCTGATCATTCAGGAAAACCTGACAGGCATCCAGATCGTCAAAGCCTTTTGCCGGGAAGATCATGAAGAGGCGAAATTCCTGTCTGCTGCTGCGGAACAGCAGCGGATCGCTGAAAAATCAAACCGAATCAGTGTGCTGAATACGCCGTTGATGCAGTTCGGTGTGTATGTGACGATCTGCGGAATGCTGCTTTATGGAGGTCATCTTTATATGGCCGGACTGACCACGATCGGTGCCCTGACGGGTATCTTGACCTATCTCCGTCAGGTATTGAATTCCATGATGATGGTTTCCAATGTCTTTATGCTGATCACCCGTTCCGCCGCTTCCGCTGTCCGTGTGGCTGAGGTCCTGAATGAGGAGCCGGATATTACCGACGCCGGTGCGGAAGATATTGTCGTGCATGATGGTGATATCCGTTTTGACCACGTTTGTTTCAAATACGAACCAACCGCGTCCGAATATGTGCTTTCGGATATCTGTCTGCATTTTTCTCCCGGTCAGACGATCGGGATCATCGGGGGAACCGGATCTGCCAAGTCGTCGCTGATCCAGCTGATCCCGCGTCTTTATAATGTGACTGAAGGCCGGCTGCTTATTGACGGAAAACCGGTAGAAGCCTATCCGCTTCGCCATCTGCGAGAGGCGGTGGGTGTTGTTCTGCAGAAAAATACCCTCTTCAGCGGCACGATCGCGGAAAATCTGCGGTGGGGCAGCAAAGATGCCGATGATACTATGCTTTCCGCTGCCTGCCGGGATGCGGCGGCGGAGGATTTTATTCTGGGCTTCCCTGATGGCTATAAAACCTGGCTTGGCCGGCATGGGACCGGTCTTTCCGGCGGACAGCAGCAGCGCATCTGTATTGCCCGTGCCCTGCTCAAGGCTCCAAAGATCCTGATTTTGGACGACTGCACAAGTGCGGTGGATGTGGCCACTGAGGCAGAGATCCATAAGAATCTGCAGGAGCATTATCCGGAAATGACGAAAATCATTATTGCCCAGCGGATATCCTCCATCATTGACGCGGATCAGATCGTCATTTTGCAGGACGGTAAAGTGGATGCTGTCGGGACTCATGAAACGCTGCTGGCTGGAAATGAAATCTATCGTGAGATTTTTTATTCTCAGCGGGAAGGAGCAATGCTCTGATGGCAAAATATGATCCGGTCAGTTATAAGCGTCCGAAAAATGCTTTATGGACGGTCAGACGCCTGCTCGCATTCCTGAAAACCGATTTTGCGGCAGTGTGCATATCAACTGCCGCTGCTTTGGCGAATGGTGTTATCGGTGTTTACGGGACTTATTCCTATAAGCTTATAATTAACGGCTTTATCGCGGACAAAGATCCGGAAGGGTTGAATCGGGGCGTCCTGATGCTGGCAGCTGTTTATGGCTGCGGCGTTCTTGCCTCTTTTCTGTATACTCAGCTCATGGCAAAAGCCGCGCAGTCTGTTATCTTTTCGATCCGTAAACAGCTTTTCCACCGGCTGCAGCAGCTTCCGATGACCTTTTTTGACAGAAACTCTTCGGGTAATCTGATGTCGGTTTTTACAAATGATTTGGAAGCGATCTCTGAAAGCCTTGGTACCAGTTATCCGGCTCTGATGCAGAGCATTGCCGCGCTGATCAGTACAATTATTATGCTGTTGGTGATCCATCCGCTGCTTGGGTCTGCGGTGATTCTCTGCCAGATCCTGACTTCGGTTTATATCCGTTATGCCACAGGTAAAAGCCGGCATTTTTACAGTGAGCAGCAGCAAAATCTGGGTAGGCTGAACGGCTTTCTGGAAGAGATCACCGGAGGGCAAAAGGTTGTGAAAGTCTTCAATCATGAGGATCAGGTGCTGGAGGAATTTGGATCCTATAACAATGCCCTTCGTGAAAGCGCGGAAAAAGGCGCTGTTTATACAGGAATCATGGTTCCGACCGTTGTGGGAATGTCCTATTTAAATTATGCAGTTGTTGCCGTCGGTGGAGGACTGCTTTGTATCCGGGGACAGATGGATCTTGGAAGTCTGACTGCTTTTCTGGTTTGTGTCCGTCAGGCATCAATGCCTGTCAACCAGATCACCAAACAGACAACTTCTCTCCTGTCCGCATTGGCGGGTGCTGAGCGGGTTTTCCGCCTGCTTGATGCTGTACCGGAACCGGACGAAGGCTCTGTTGTATGTGTTAACGGGCAAAACGGTGAGCCAGTCTGGCACGATGAAAATGATCATTCCGGAGACAGCGATGTTCCGCTTCGGGGAGATATCAGTTTTTCTGATATTACTTTCGGATATCGTCCCGTAAAAACCATCCTCCATGATATTTCTTTTCATGTCCCTGCGGGTGGAAAAGTTGCTTTTGTGGGATCTACCGGAGCGGGGAAAACAACGGTGTTCAATCTGGTGAACCGTTTTTATGAGATCGAAAAAGGATCAGTTACTTATGACGGGATCGATATCCGCCGGATAAGGAAAAAGGATCTGCGCAGAAATATTGCTGCTATTGTGCAGACGACACATTTATTTACGGGAACGATTGCGGATAATATCAGATATGGCCGGATCGATGCTTCTGACGAGGATGTCGCCGCTGCAGCCCGGCTGGCTCACGCTGATTCTTTTATCAGCCGTCTTCCGAACGGATATCAGACAATGCTGCGTAATGATGGGGATAATCTTTCGCAGGGGCAGCGCCAGCTTCTCGCTATCGCAAGGGCTGCGATTGCCCGGCCGCCTGTGCTGGTTCTTGACGAGGCCACTTCTTCAATCGATACCCGGACGGAGCGGCTTATCGAAATGGGCCTGGATTCACTGATGAAAGGGAGAACTGTGCTGGTGATCGCGCATCGCCTGTCAACAGTCCGCAATTCAGATGAAATTATGGTGATGGAGAAAGGAAGGATCATTGAGCAGGGCAGCCATCAGGAGCTTATAGCAGCAAATGGCCGTTATGCAAGCTTATATACCGGACAATTTGAGCTGGAATGATAAAGATTTATTCATTGTTGTAAATAAATTGTAAATTATTTGTAAATAAAATAAATAAATACAATGATTTCCGGTTTTACATCTTGAAAAATCTTTAAACATCGTTATAATTGGTATAAAGTGGCATGAAGTTCCATATTTTTCCTTTTTGCTGCTGATACCTGAGGAGAGAGATGTTTACCGGGATTTATGAACATTCCATTGATAAGAAAGGCCGCACTTCAATGCCGGCACGCTTTCGCGTTGAACTTGGCGGGGAGGCTTATCTTTCGGTTGGAATTGACAAAAACCTGGTAATTTATTCCACTGCTCATTTTAAGGCAATGGCAGACGAAATCGGGAGATTAGGGCTTGCTGATCCCGCGGCTCGGGTGTACCGCAGGAGGATGTTTAACAAGGCTGAATTTATCGAAATCGATGCTAACGGGCGCTTTATCGTTCCTCAGTTTTTGCGTGAAGAACTGTCTGAAGAAGCGTTCGATAAAGTGGTTTTTGCCGGGTCTAATGATTATATTGAGATCTGGACGTCTGAAGGTTGGAAAGAGGCTGAAGAAGAAGCATTCCACAATGAGGCGATGACTGCAAGTTTTGCCGGACTGGTGAATGGGCAGTGGAGACAAGATGATTGATCCTTCCCTTTACAGCTCTCACATTCCGGTATTGTTTGAATCATGCATGAGATTAATGAATCCTCAGCCGTGTGGTTTTTATGCGGACGGGACGCTTGGAGCAGGAGGACATTCTGAGGGAATTTTGAAGGCTTCCGCACCTGACGGCAAATTAATTGCTTTTGATCTGGATCCGGTGGCTATCGAAATTGCACAGGAAAGATTGAAACCATATGGCTCAAGAGTCCGGATCATTCAGGATTCCTATGTCAATCTTGGCTTGTATGCGGAAGATAACAGTCTGGATGGATTTATCGTTGATCTGGGTGTTTCATCCATGCAGCTGGATCGGGAAGATCGGGGATTTTCTTTTCTACAGGATGGGCCGCTTGATATGCGTTTTTCACCGGCTCAAGCAGTCAGCGCAGCTGATATTGTGAATGACTGGCCTGAGGAAGAACTGTCCCGTATTTTATGGGAGTATGGAGAGGAACGGAAAAGCCGCCGGATCGCAGCAATGATCTGTGCGGAACGAAATGCAGCACGGATAGAAACCACAGGACAGCTCCGGGATATCATTCAGAGTGCTGTTGGATATGGCAGGGAGAAAATTCATCCCGCGACCCGATCGTTTCAGGCGATCCGGATAGCGGTCAATGAGGAGCTTAAGGCAGTAGAATCAGTTCTTCCCGCGGCAGTGAATGCCTTGAAACCGGGAGGCAGATTGTTGGTGATTTCCTTCCACTCGCTGGAAGACAGAATTGTGAAAAACTTTATTCGAAAGGAATCCCGGGATTGTTTGTGCCCGCCTGAACAGCTGGTATGTACCTGTGGTCATAAAGCGATTCTCAGGGAGCTGACAAGACATCCTGTTATTGCGGATGAAGATGAAATCAGGATCAACCCCCGTGCCCGCAGTGCCAGACTGCGCGCAGCGGTCAAATTATAAAAAAAGTTAGTTTATTTGAAAAAAGGTGCAGTGCCTGTTCGGCTTACAGATAGTTGGTAATTGAGATTATTAAAATAACCTGACCGGAAATATTATGATGAAATCGACAAATCAATCAGCATATCGTCTTGCTCCATGGCGGAAGCAGATGAAGCGGATCATTACGATCCTGATGATCACGTTTGCTGCGGCTGCAGTGACGATGATCTATCTGTCTATTTCAGAAAAAATGACAAATGCTAATCTTCGGATACAGGAACTGCAAAGTGAAAGATCTGAATTCTCCCGTACTATAGCTGATCTGACAACGGATGAAGGTGTTTTAACTGCCTACAAGAATATGCAGTCACGGGCTGAAAGAGCCGGATTCAGTGATATTGATTTCACCGATGATGAACAATATGCTTATGTTGTGGTAGATGGATATACCGGGACCGGGATTAATACGGAATCGGAAATCAGGAATACACCTCAGAATGAGGTTGTTTCTTTGATTAAACCGGAATATACTGAGTCACTTCAGGAGTGGCTGTACAAAAGGATAACAACAGGAATAGAAAGCTATGAAGTCACTAATTGATTCACGTTTTCGTATTTTATTTGGGGCTTTTTGTTTTTTGTCTGTCATTATGGGATTGCGTATCTGTATGCTGATGATGGACGAATCTGCTATTCAGATGAAAATGGAAACGGAAGATGATTATGATTATATGACTGTGGAGGTCAGTTCCGAAAGGGGAAATATTTATGACCGGCAGGGCTATCTTCTCGCCGGAAACACAGTCAGTTATACTGTAGCCCTGAACCTGCAGCTTGCTAATGGCCATGAGGATTTTATTGCGGATAATATTTCAGGAATTTTTGGCCTTAATCGTGAAGATGTCAGAGCAGCTGCTGCTGTCCCATTCGTTCCCGGAAAAAGAGTTGAAATTACGCTTACGAAACAGGCAACGAAGGAGATGTACAATCTTTTCATTGAGCATAAAAAGACGCTTGACCTTTCTTATCAGAATAAAAATGATAAACCGGAGGATCTTGAGGCTGTCGTTTGTTATCCGACGATCCACCGTTATTATCCGAATGATGAACTTGCGTTTAATATTATTGGGTTTTTCCCGTTTATGAATTCTGAAGGGCAGGCTGCTTATGGGATCGAGCAGTATTATGATGATATTCTTTCCGCGAAAACCATCAGTCATCGTTTTTCTCTCGATCCGAATGTTCCGGATCGAATGCCGAATCTTCCGAATGGCGCTTCGGTTGTTCTGACGATTGACAGAAAAATTCAGGAGATTTGTGAGCAGTCTGTGAAGGATGCGGTAACCATCAATAAGTCAAAAAGCGCGACTGTTGTTGTCGAAAACCCAAAAACGGGTGAAATTATCGCAATGGCAACTTATCCAAGTATCAATCTGAATAATTACGGGGAATCGAATAATGTATTTACCCGGGATAACAAATACAACCCTGCCGTTATGCAGCCATATGAACCCGGTTCTGTTTTCAAAGTGCTGACTATGGCAATAGCGATCGATACAGGAGTGGTCAAACCTTCCACGATTTTCAATGATACCGGTGTGTATACTGTTATGGGTACTGATATTATGAACTGGGACCGCGGTGCCTGGGGACCTCAGTCAATGGTCGGATGTATGCAGCACTCACTGAATACCTGTATGTCCTATATCACCGATTTGGTAGGGGCGGAAAAATTCTATCAGTATCTGGATGCTTTTGGAATCGGTAAGCCTACGAATATTGAGCTGGCAATGGAAGATTATTACCCTGTTTTGAAACCGGGAAGTTCCATGTGGACTCCGATCAGTCTTTCTACAAATTCTTTCGGTCAGGGCCTTATGGCTACCCCCATACAGATGGTGGCCGCGATCTCTGCACTTGCAAATGACGGCGTAATCATGCAGCCGCATATCGTTCGTGAGATACGTTACAACGGGCAGGTTGAAAAGATACTGCCTACTGAAATCAGCAGACCAATTTCTGCTGAAACAGCCAGAACTGTAACAGAAATGCTGGCTACTTCTATTGAAATCGAGGCTTCTGATGCATCTGTTGATGATATTCGTATTGCCGGAAAAACCGGTACCGGTGAAATTGCGGTTGAAGGCCTTGGTTATGTGCTGAATACAACAAATGCATCTTTTGTCGGTTGGGGACCGGCGGATGACCCTCAGTTTATTGCTTATGTTTGGGTTCAGGAGCCGAGTTACAGTATTTGGGGCTCAGAAGTTTCCGCACCGCTTTTCAGTGAGATCGTAGAGGCAATCGCTCCTTATATGAGACTCCCTGATGACCGGACCCGTAAATGTTTGTACACTGATGTCTGTCCTACAGAAGAACCGGAAGAGGATGACTATTCCTATTATTGGTGGTAAAACCGGGAAAGGAATGAGATGTTTACATTAAATGAAATAATCTGTGCTGTTACCGGTGAAAAAACGAAATTTGCCGAGTTGGAATTTACTGCAGCGGTGATTGATTCCAGACAGTCAGAAGACGGTACTTTGTTTATTGCTGTACCCGGTGAGCGGACGGATGGTCATAAATTTGTATCTTCAGCTTTCGCAAAAGGTGCCCGGGCTGCATTGATCCAGGAGGATCTTGAGGGGGACTATGATTTTATTGACCTGCGGGAAAAAAACGGAATCGATCGTTCAGAATTAATATCAGGAAAAAAACCTCTTTGTATTCGGGTGGACAATTCGATAGATGCATTGCAAAAAATTGCAGCTTTTCACCGAACCCGTCTCTCTGAAATGAGGGTAACCGGAATTACCGGAACGGTCGGGAAAACAAGTACCAAAGAATTGATATATGATGTGCTGTCTGTTCATTATCACACCCTGAAGACACTGGGAAATATGAATAATGAAATCGGACTGCCTCTGACATTATTGAGGGCAGACAAAGATACGGAACTGGCAATTTTGGAAATGGGTTTTTATGTTCCGGGCGAGATCGATCAGCTATGCCGGATCGCTTTGCCCTCTGTAGGGGTAGTCACGAATGTCGGTATGGTCCATGCTTCCCGGGCTGGTTCAATGGAAGTAATCGCAAGAGGAAAAAGCGAACTGATACAATCTCTTCCGGAGAATGGGACTGCAATTCTGAACTATGATGACACATTTGTCCGCCCGATGGCAGAATTATCGAAAGCCAGGGTTTTATTCTATGGTTTGGATCCTGAAGCAGAATTATCTGCCTGCAATATTAGAAGCAATGGATTGGATGGAGTTTATTTTGACCTGTGTTATCAGCAGAAAAAAAATCCGGTTCATTTGCCTCTCATTGGAAGACATTCTGTAATGACCGCTTTGAGAGCTGCAGCAGTTGGTCTGGTTTATGATCTGTCTATGGATGAAATTATCAGTGGATTGGAGAACAGCCGTAATCAGCTGCGTATGCGGCTTACGCATACATTCGCGGATGGGGTTCTTATTGATGATACTTATAATGCTTCTCCGGAATCTACTTCTGCCGCACTGGATCTGCTTTCGGAAATTTCCGGGCGAAAAATTGCTGTATTGGGAGAAATGCGGGAATTAGGACAGTATGAACAAAAAGGCCATGGAATGGTGGGGAAAAAAGCAGCATCAGTTTGTGACGAATTGATTGCTGTCGGAGCGGTAACAAAATATATGGTTGATTCTGCAATTTCTGAGGGAATGGATTCAAATCATGTTCATTGGTTTGCTTCAAATGATGAGGCTGCTGATTATCTTCTTGACCGTGGTATGGAAAAGAATGATGTTGTTTTGATCAAGGGTTCCCGTGGTATGGTTATGGAAACGATTGTTGAAAAGTTGGAGAAGAAAGAATGAGAGGAACATCAACAACACTCGCAATTGCAGGGTTGAGTTTTTTGCTGACTGTAATTTGGGGACGGCCTTTTCTTAATTTGCTTCGCAGATTAAAGATTGGCAAACTGATACGCGCTGAAGGTCCGGCTGTCCAATTCGAAAAGATGGGTACGCCTACGATGGGTGGATTCCTGTTTATCTTTCCTACAGTTTTGATCAATTTGCTTCTTAACGCTGCGAATATGTTCGGTGTAACCCTGATTGGTCAGTCTTATATTATTCCTATGATGGCGCTTGTTCTTTTTTCTATCATCGGTGCAATAGATGATTGGGAAGGAATCCGGGGCGCCAGACGTGGTATAGGAATGAGCGCAAAAATGAAAATGCTGCTGCAAATTATTCTCAGCATATTTTTTGCTTATGTGATTAAAAATTACCTTCAGATTTCAGAGTTGATTTGGCCAATGTCACCTTACCCTATAGATGTTGGCTTTATGTTTTATCCAATTGCAATTTTCCTGATTGTGGGTATGTCCAATGCTGTTAATCTGACTGACGGAATGGATGGGCTTGCCGGATTGATTTGTGCTACCGCTTTTGCGGCTTACGGCATTATTTCTTTGACTGAAGGGCAAATCTTTCTCAGTCGTTTTTGTTTTATCCTGGTAGGATCATTGTTTGGTTTTCTCTGGTTTAATGTGAATCCTGCTATGATGTTTATGGGGGATGCAGGCTCTCTTTCCCTGGGGGCAACATTAGCCGTGGTTGCATTAATTTCCCGCCACTGGCTTGTTTTACCGATTATTGCAATTATTCCGGTCAGTGAAACAATATCTGTGATCCTTCAGGTAGGTTATTTTAAACTGACACATGGAAAGCGTTTGTTTCGTGTAGCGCCGATTCATCATCATTTTCAGGAAAAAGGCTGGTCGGAAATGCAGGTCGTACAGCGTTTTTGGCTGATCAGTCTGTTATTTGCTATGCTGGGCGTTGGTTTGGCATCGTTGTAAGGAGCTTCTGAATGATTGATTTTAAAGATAAAACTGTTGTTGTTCTTGGGGCTGCAAGGCAAGGTCTGGCATTGGCAAAATATGCAGCTCATCATGGGGCAAAAATCATCATAACAGATCAACGATCTTTTGAACAGCTTGCTGCTGCCAGAGAATCAGTTTCTGAATTAGATCCGGAATGGGTATGCGGTGAGCATCCGCTTTCTTTGCTGGATCGGGCAGATATGCTTTGTGTTACAGCTGGCGCGGATCTGCGGATTCCTTTTTTGCAGGAAGCATTAAAACGTAATATTCCGGTCTGGAATGACGCAGCGATCTTTTTACATGAAGTGAAAAATCCAATTATTGCAATTACCGGTTCATCAGGTAAAACTACAACGACTACATTAGTTGGACGAATGGCAAAAGCTGCCGCAAAATCCGGCCAAAATGTTTGGGTTGGTGGAAATATCGGTTTTGCACTGATGTCTTTTATTGATGATATCAAGCCTGATGATATTGTTGTCCTGGAATTGTCCAGCTTTCAGTTGGAATTGGTAAAAAACAGTCCTCATGTTGCTGCGATTCTGAATATTACTCCGAATCATCTGGATCGTCATGAGACAATGGAGAATTATACGGCTGCAAAAGTGAATATTCTGCGTTATCAGTCAGAAAAAGATATAGCCGTTCTTTTCCGGGAGAACGGTTTGTCTTGGGACCAGCGTAAAAATTTGCATGGCGATCTGGTCAGTTTTGGATTCGAGGAACCGGATAGTTCTGAAAACAGGGCTGTCTATCTAAAAGATTCTGAAATTGTTTACAGAGAAAATGGTTTAGAAACATCCATAATGAATACAAATTCGATTTTGCTGCGGGGACGGCATAATGTCTGTAATGTGATGGCGGCTTGCGCGATAGCTGCGGCAGCAGGTTTTTCTCAGGATGCTATGCGTAAAGGCGTGGAAGGCTTTACCGGTGTTCCGCATCGGCTGCAGTGGGTCAGGAATTATCATGGGGCTGACTGGTATAACGATTCAATCGCTACAGCTCCGGAGCGGACCATGGCTGCAATTCACAGTTTTCATGAGCCGCTTGTTTTGCTTCTGGGCGGCAGAGATAAGCATTTGCCATGGGATGAATTGGCAGCCGAGATTCAGAACCGGGCTCATTGCGTGATTCTTTTCGGTGAAGCTGCTGAACTGATAGAAGGTGCATTAAAACAGGCTCAGACCAAAGATAGGCCGGATGTTATTCGTTGTGAATTGTTAGAGGATGCGGTAAAAGCTGCTGCGAAAGAATGCCGGGAGGGTGATGTCGTTTTATTATCTCCCGGCGGTACCAGTTATGATGCTTTTTTGAATTTTGAAGAAAGGGGCGACAGGTTTACGGAATGGGTGAAAGCGCTGGAATAATCGGTAAAAATGCGAAAAGAGCGCGGGTATCTACGCAGCTGCTTTTTGACGTACCTTTACTGGTCATAATAATTATTCTTCTGATTTATGGCTTGCTGATGCTTTATTCAGCAAGCTGGAGTTACTCACTGCAATATTTTGATTCAGGTACCTATATTCTGTTCCGTCAGATGAGATGGGTCTTTGCAGGGCTATTTGCAATGGGTATATTGTCTCTTGTTAATTACCATTACCTGGAGCATCTTTCTCTCTGGTTTATGTTGGGGATTCTTGCAATTCTGCTTTTTGTATTGGTTGATGTGAGAAATATCGGTTCTACAACCGGATATACCCGGACTGTTACGGATGGGGGATCAGGACAGCCATCAGAGTTTGCGAAAGTTGCAGTAATTTTGTATCTGGCAACATTTCTCAGCAGCCATCGTGAAAATCTGAATTCCCTGTCAAAAGGGACTTTCCCTGCAATTATCGTAATTGGAGCCCCAACGTTGTTGGTATTTCTTCAACCGGATATCAGTGCTGCTCTGACAATTGCTGTTATCGGCGGTGTGATGCTTTTCATTTCCGGTGGTAATATGAAACATATCGGAGTAATATTATTCCTTTTGATCATCTTTGCTGTTGGCGGGTATTTTTTCTTCGATAAAGTCGGGACTCGTATCGAGGAGTATCTTGCAGGCCTTTTGAACCCGACAGGGGCTTCTTATCATATTCGAAGGGCTTATAATGCGATCATAAACGGGGGTATTTTTGGCGTTGGTATAGGAAAAGGAAAGGCTAAATTGACGGGGCTGCCGTTCGCCTGGACAGATAGTATTTTTGCTGTCATTTTGGAGGAGACCGGGTTGGTCGGCGGAATTTTCGTTATTGGTTTATATACCTGTATTCTGTGGCGTGGATATGAAATATTCAAAAAGGCTCCTGATATTTATGGGAAAACTCTTGCAGCCGGAATTACAATGTGGATTTTTATGGAAGCGGCATTGAATATTTGCGTTATGCTCAATATTATGCCATTTGCCGGTAATGCTCTTCCATTGATTAGTCTTGGCGGCTCCAGTATGCTGTGTACAATGGCTTGTTTGGGTATTTTACTGAACATTTCACGTGTTTCCGCGGTTGAAAATGCGAAAAAGGGAAGGAATGAACCTGATGCGATTGTTAATATGCGCGGGAGGGACTGGGGGTGGCGTGTATCCCGCCCTGGCAGTTCTTCAGGCAGAATCGAATAATGAAATAGAAGTTTTGTGGGTCGGTTCCGACGATGGAATTGAAGCGGACCTGGTAAAACGTGCCGGTATTACCTACCGGGGCATTTCTGCTGCAGGCCTTCATGGTGTGAACATCTTTTCACTGCCGAAACGATTTATTAAACTTGCTAAAGGTTATTTTTCGGCTAAGTCCATAATTAATGAATTTAAGCCTGATGTTATGTTTTTTACAGGAGGGTATGTTGGATTTCCTGTTGCTATGGCCGGGAAGAATATACCATCTGTTCTTTTTGTTCCGGATATTGAACCGGGTATGGCATTAAATCAACTCAGTAAAAACGCGGATGTTATTACGTTAGTGTGTGAGGATTCTGAAAGATATTTTAGTGATAAATCGAAAACAAGGATAACAGGATATCCAACCCGTACAGATATTCAGCATTGGAATCGAGACCAGGCTCTGGAATTTTTTTCGCTTCGGAAAGAAATGCCTGTGTTATTTGTTTTTGGCGGAAGTAAAGGCGCTCATTCAATCAACCAGGCACTGCGCGCAAATCTTACTTCATTGCTGGAACTTTGTCAGATCATTCACGTAACAGGCAAGCTTGATTGGGATGACACAAAAAGTTTCTATGATACTTTACCTGATAGCTGTAAAGTACGATATAAAATCTATCCTTATCTTCATGAGGAAATGGGTGCTGCTTTTTCAGCTGCTGATTTGATCATATCGCGAGCCGGCGCATCAACATTGGGTGAATTTCCGCTTTTTGGTGTGCCTGCAATTCTTGTCCCTTATCCTTATGCCTGGCGTTATCAAAAGGTCAATGCGGATTATCTTGTAAATAAAAAAGCAGCTCTGATGATCAGAGATGAAGATCTGCCTGAACGAATAGTTCCGGTTGTAACTGACTTGTTAAATCATCCGGATAAGCTGCATGCGATGAAGAATGCCATGTCTGATTTAGCTAATCCAAATGCTGCAAAGGATATTTTGAATATTCTGAGAGAAGCTGCAGTAAGAAAATAGCAAAGGAGACATAATGAAACCACTGCGTGAAATGAAAATCCATATCATTGGTATTGGCGGCACCGGCATGGCGCCGATTGCTGTTGTTCTTAATGAGATGGGAGCAGATGTAAGCGGTTCGGATCGTTCTGAATCAATATATACGGCTGATCTTCGTTCACGTAATATTCAGGTGATGGTTCCGCAGAGTGCGGAGAATATTAAAGATCCTGATGTTGTTTTCTATTCTTCTGCTATACATGATGATAATCCGGAGCTTGCTGAAGCTCGGAAACGCGGTATTCCGACATTGAAAAGACGTGAATTTCTTGGCTTTATGCTGGATGGCAGAAAAACAGTCGCAATCGCCGGTTCTCATGGAAAAAGTACAACTACGTCTATGATGGTATGGGTGCTTTCCGCTCTCGGTTTGGAGCCTGGATTTATTGTTGGCAGTAATTTAAAAGATTCAGGCAGAAATGCCGCTTCCGGAAAGGGAGACTGGTTTGTAATTGAGGCTGATGAATATGATAATATGTTCCTCGGTTTGAAACCTTATGCCGCATTATTAACAAAGGTGGAATATGATCATCCTGACTGTTTCCCTACAGAAGAAATCTATATGGAAGCGTTTCAGAAATTTCTGAATAATACGCGGGATGATGGTTTTATTCTGTTGAATGCGGATGATCTGAATCAATCATTGATTCCGGTTCCTGAAGGACGAAACATTTGGAAATATGGCATAAATGAATCCTGTGATTTCCGCGCTATTAATCTTGAATTAAGTCCAAACGGCTGTTATACATATGACTTTTCAGATGGTAATCAGGTTGTACATGTATCGCTTAGTATTCCCGGCAAGCATAATGTTTCAAATTCTCTGCTGGTTATGGGCTTTTGTGCAGTAAATGGATATGATTTGGAGAAGGCTTCAAAAGCTCTTGAATCGTTTCATGGAATTGGAAGACGGTTTGAATTAGTCGATGAATGGAATGGTATCACACTTATAGATGATTACGCACATCATCCGACGGAGATAAAAGCTACTCTAAGGGCTGCGAAGGAATATTATCCCAACCATCGGATCTGGGCAATCTGGCAGCCGCATACTTACAGCCGCACACAATCCTTATTGAAAGATTTCTGCAATTCTTTTATGGATGCAGACGAATTGATTATTACTGATATCTATGCTGCAAGGGAGACATACAATGGCTTTGGCATTGATGATGTAATGAAAACAGTTGATCATCCATCAGTCCGACATTTAGGTTCGAATGAGAATGTTGCGGATTTTTTGGCGGAAAATTTGCGTCCCGGAGATGTTGTTGTAACTTTGTCAGCGGGTGATGCAAATCTGGCTGCGCCTTTGGCACTGGAGAAAATGAAGCATGTCTCAAATTGATTTATCAATTTTTTCACCGTATGAGAATTTGTTTCAAACTGATGTTCCTCTCAGTAAATTTGCTTTTTCTCTGTGTGGCGGTCCGGGCTCAGAGGTGATCAAGACTGAAAACTCTGAAATTCTGGAGTATGTTATTAAATGTTGTATAAAAGCCGGATATCCTTATAAAGTTTTAGGCGGTATGACGAATATATTAATAAGTGACAAGGGGTTTGACGGCATTGTATTATTGAATCGAAAAGGAAAAATTTCTCACAAGATTGCAGAAGATGGATCGGTAATTTTGTACGCTGACTCCGGAACAGGTATGGCTGCTGTAGTACGTTATTGCATCGAAAATGAAATCAGCGGGATGGAATGGGCTGCCGGTTTACCCGGTACGGTTGGCGGTGCGGTATGTGGGAATGCAGGTGCCTTTGGTGCGGAGGTAAAAGATGTTTTCTTTTCCGGAAGAATGTTGGATGAGCACGGAGAAATTTATCAATTATCTCCGGAGAAAATGGATTTCGCATATCGATCCAGTGTAATGAAGAATCAGAAGAAGGGCTTTATCTTACTTGATGCATCCTTTTTACTCTGGAAAGACAATAAAAGAACGATCCTTTCTAAAACTGAGGAGTATAAAGACAGGAGAAAAAATACTCAGCCTGTTGATGAGCATAGTCTTGGTTCTGTTTTTAAAAACCCGGAAGGTGGGTTTGCGGGAAAATTGATTCAGGAGGCCGGGCTGAAAGGTTTTTCGATAGGCAAGGCAACTGTCAGTTTAAAACATGCTAACTTTATTACTACGGAAAAAGGTGTGACCAGTGAAGATTATCACCGTCTTATCTGTCATATTCAAAATAAAGTTTATGAACAATTCAGCGTTTTGCTCGAACCGGAAATAGAATTGTTTGGATTTGAGGTTCTTTGATGGACGAAATTAATAATCAGGAAAACGAACGATTACGAAAAATCCGTGAACGAAGGCTTGAAAAGGAGGCTCAAAAGAAACCTGAGCCGATTAAGCTGCAGTCGATTTCGGCGAGTAATCGGGAAACTGAAACCTTTATAGAAAAAAACAGAAAGCGAAAAAGTACAACAGCAGCTCGCTGGGTTTCAGGAATATTTTCTGTGATTTTCGGTTCCATGGTAGCATGTTATGCTTTTTTACCCCAATTCCGTTTTGACGACATCCAGATTACCGGAATGGATAAAATTAATAAAGCTGAAATTATTTATTTTACAGGTGCTAAGGGTGAACCGGTTTTTACTGTTGATCCGCTACAGATTCGATCTACGCTGCTCCAGCATTATCAGGATATATATGATGCAGAAGTGACTATAGATTTTCCCGCTAAAATGGAGATTACACTCACAGAACGTGTCCCGGTGGTTGAGTGGGATTTTGGCGGAAGTCGATTTTGGATAGACCAGGACGGAATGGTGTTGAACGAGAGCCGTTCACAGGAAAGTACAATACACGTTTATGCTGATTCATATCCGGGATCACCAAATCAGGCTGATCGGGAGATCCCTTTATATTTCAGCAGGGATACATTGAAGACAATTATTACCATGGGATCTTTTGTTCCGGAAAACCAGCCTTTGATTTATACCTATAAAAATGGTTTTGGATGGGATACTGATGATGGTTGGCGGGTATTTTTTGGAAAAACGGATTCGGATATCGAAGAAAAATTGAGGATGCAGGAGAGTTTGACAAGGTATTTTCATGAAAATGAAATTCAGCCGATTTTTGTGAGCCTTGAATTTAAGGATGCTCCTTATTATCGTTTTGTGGAGAATTAATTATGGAAAAAGATGCGATTATTACTGCTATTGATGTTGGTACAACGAAAGTCTGCACTTTAACCGCCCAGGTAGAAGATGAACAAAATGTTCGTATTCTTGGTGTTGGAATTGAACCAACACAAGGAATAAGGAAGGGGATGGTGATTGATATTCCGTTAGCTGCTGATTCAATCGCATTGTCTATTAAAAAGGCGGAACGGGCATCCGGATTGCAAATTGATAATGCTATTGTCAGTATAGCCGGTTCTCATATTTCTTCCATCAATAATAAAGCGACAGTTGGTATCGTCGGCGGTGTTATCAGTAAAGAAGATATTGCCAGGGTGCTTGAGTCTGTAAAGGCAATTTCAATTCCAAGTAATCGAACGATCATTCATACGCTACAGAGAACTTTCAGCGTCGACGGAATTGATGGTATTCGTTCGCCGAAAGGCATGTACGGTTCGCGTCTTGATGTTGAGGCTCACATTATAACTGCATCAGAATCTTCGATTGAGAATCTGCGGCAATGTATTATGACTGCGGAAGTGGATGTAAGTCAATTTGTGCTGAATTCACTTGCAGATGCATCGGTTTTATTGACTGATATAGAAAAGCAAATGGGTGTTATTGTCTGTGATATAGGAGGTGGAACCACAGATTTGGCGATGTTCATTAATAATGATGTCTGGCATACAAATGTAATTTCAGTGGGTGGAAATCATATTACTGCAGACATAGCGCAGGCTTTCCATCTTCCGACAAAGCAGGCTGAAGAGGTTAAAAAGATGCATGGCTGTGCTCTTCCAAAATATGTGGACGATGAAGAATATTTTTATTGCCGGACTTTTGGAAAAGATGAAGCTGCAAAATTCAGCCGCAAGCAACTCGCAGAAGTGATCAACATGCGTACGGAGGAAATGTTCCAGCTGATCCTCCAGGAAATCAAACGGTCGGGATATGACAATTTATTACCTGCGGGAATGGTCCTGACAGGAGGTACAGCATTGCTTCCCGGTATCGATAAACTGGGTTCGGATATTCTTGGAATGCCGGTGCGTATCGCGAAACCGGAACGTATGACCGGTATGATCGATCAATTGAATGGGCCTGCTTATTCTACTGCAGTAGGGTTGTTATATTGGAGTATGCTGGTGCAGGAGAGTTCTCATGAGGAGGCAGTAAAGGCGAATACGATTGTCACTGTCGGAGATCGTGTTAAGCGATTTTTCCGAATGCTTTTGCCATAATAGTAATACGACATTTATTAAGGAGTAAATGGCAGCTTTTATCTTAAAAATTTAAGATATAACAAAAAGGTAAAAAAAATTGCGAAACTTAAAGTTTTAAGGTAAAATAGTTGCATTGGTTAGAAACATAGGAGAGAGATATGGAAAACTTTGGAGAGAGTGGTGCCCGTATCAAGGTCATTGGAGTCGGCGGTGCCGGCTGTAATGCTGTCAATAGAATGATCGACGAAGGCATGCAAGGCCTTGAGTTCATAGCTGTAAATACAGATTCACAAGCTTTAATAGCCTCAAAAGCAGGAACGCGTGTTCGTATTGGAGAAAAATCTACACGTGGTCTGGGAGCCGGTGGTAATCCGGAAGTTGGTCGTACTGCAGCTGAAGAATCACGTGATGAACTTCGTGAAGCTCTTGTCGGCGCAGATATGGTATTTATAACAGCCGGTATGGGCGGCGGTACTGGTACCGGGGCTGCCCCGATTGTGGCTGAGATTTGCCGTGAAATCGGTGCTTTGACAATCGGTGTGGTAACAAAACCCTTCAGTTTTGAAGGTCCCCGCCGTATGAAGTCTGCTTTATCCGGCATCGATAACCTCAAGAAAAATGCGGATACATTGATCGTTATCCCAAATGATCGTTTACTGCAGATTGTAGATAAGAAAGTTACCATGAAGGCTGCCTTCAGCCAGGCTGATGACGTACTGCGCCAGGGTATTCAGGGTATTTCCGAATTGATTACAATTCCGGGCCTTATCAACCTCGACTTTGCAGATGTTCGCTCTATTATGTCCGAAGGCGGAGCGGCACTGATGGCAATCGGTGTCGGTGAAGGTGATGACCGTGCACGTAAGGCTGCTGAAAAGGCTATCAACAACGATCTGTTGGATGTTGCCATTACCGGTGCCCGCGGTATCCTCTTCAATGTCACCGGTGGTGAAGATATGACACTTTATGAGGTCAATGAAGCGGCTGCGATCATCCGTGAATCTGCTGACAAGGACGTCAACCTTATCTTTGGTGCAGTTATTGACCCGTCTATGCAGGATCAGATCCGTATTACCGTCGTCGCGACCGGTTATCCTGATGCAGATACAGTGATCGGTATCCCTGTTCAGGATAGAAGCGTTGTAACTCCCCGTACTGTTCAGCCTTCCTCTAATTATGGCAGGGAGCCGGTTGCAAATATGGTTCGCACCGCTACACCGGTAGAAGAGACAGTTGATGTTCCAAGTTTTGTTGCTCCAAGAAAAAAGAGTACTTTGGACATTCCTCCCTTCCTGAAAATGAAATCAAGGGATTAGAATCAGAAATACGAAAAAGCTTGTCAGGACAGTCTATTAAAGATTTGCTGACTGCAGCATTATAAGAGAAAACGAATAATCCAAAAATACTGGTTATCAAAGGCTTCTGCCGGAATAAACTTCCGACAGAAGTTTTTTGTTAACTGAACTCTTTGCACTGTCAACCGTAAAATTTTCGCTTTATTCGTTTTGAGAAAAGTGTTGTTACAAAATCTTTTCAGCTTTTTGGATATCCCTGCTGATTTGGGCTTTCAGATCTTCAGCTGAGGAGAAGCGGATCTCGGGACGAAGCATTTCGATGAATTCCAGACGGGAGGATTCGTCGTAAAAGGTTCCGGAGGTGTTGAGCAGGTAGGATTCGACAAAGATGCCTTTATCGTCCAAGCCGAATGTCGGGCGGACACCGATGTTGGTCACGGAGGCATATTTTACTCCATCAATGTGATTTATGACAGCATAGACGCCGTTGGGGAGAGTGAGTTTCCCTTCCGGAATCTTCACGTTCAGTGTCGGAAATCCAAGCTTCCGTCCTCGTGCATCTCCATGGATGATATTTCCGGTAAAGTAGAAGGAGTATCCCAACAGACGATTGGCTTCCGGCAGTCTGCCCTGATGCAGCAAAGCACGGATGCGTGTGGAGGAAATCACATCCCCATCCATGACATCTTTTGAGAGAATTTCGGTTGTGTATCCGAAGGATGCGCCAAGCTCCGCAAGTACAGCTGCAGAACCAGACCGGTCTTTCCCGATAGAAAAATCTTCTCCCATGATCAAATGTTCGCAATGCAGAACAGATTGCATTGCAGAGAGAAAATCATATGTGGAAAGATTTGCTATTTCAATGGAGAAAGGAAGAAAAATGATCCGGTCAATGCCCATATCATTCAGCATTGTTTCCTGTTCATTGCGCAGTAAAATGCGTTCATCCGGACCGATCCTGCCGAAGAATACAGAAGGAAGCGGGTCAAACAGAATTGCAGCAGAATATATCCCGTGCTGTTTTGCGTACTCAACAGTATTATTGATAATATGCCGGTGTCCAAGGTGAAGTCCGTCAAAAGCACCTATGGAAACTGCGGAATTTGCCGTAAGTTCTGCTCCGAATATTTTTCTGAGATCTTCGTTCATTGATAAAAGACTTTTTTAGGTTTCCATTCAAATGTTTCAGGAATAAATTCCAGCAGAGCGATGAGTTCTCCCTGTTCAGAGACGGCTTTTCCAAGTATGCCGTGTTCCCCCTGGCTGGCAGGGATACGCCGTCCATGTAGAATATTTGCCTCATCTTCCATATTCAGAATCACTTCCTCATATTCTGTGAGAGCATCAGCTGCCGGAATCAAATACTGATACCAGTTTCCATCTTCAAACGCTTTTTGAAGTACGGAAAGAGGAACAGCATCCCGAAGTGAAAAGTTACCGCTTCTGGTGCGTTTCAATCCTGAGAGATAGGCTCCACAGCCAAGCTTCTGTCCGAGATCATGGGCAATAGAACGGATATAAGTTCCTGAAGAGCAGACAATATCAGCAATCAGTTCCGGCGGGTTATATTCAATAAAGTCGAAGCTGTAAATTGTGACATTCCTTTCTTTCAGTTTTACATCTTCTCCTTTGCGGGCAAGGTCGTATGCTTTTTTCCCGTTGATCTTGATCGCACTGTAGGCGGGCGGTACCTGAGTGATATTCCCGGTAAAAGTGTCCATTATGTCCATGATTTCTTCTTCATCCATTGGATAACTATGTCCGGTTTGTACTACTTTTCCATCACCATCATAGGTGTCGGATACAGATCCAAAACGAATCGTAGCTTCATATCCTTTTTTGTCGCATACCAGATATTCGCTTAGCCTTACAGCCGGGCCGATGAGAATAACCAATACTCCGGTTGCGCGTGGATCTAAAGTGCCTGTATGGCCGATTCTGCGGAATCCGGTACCTTTGCGGATCACTGACACAACATCATGTGAAGTCATACCGGATGGTTTATCTACGATAAGAATTCCGGAGATCGCGCTTTTTAATTTACGGCTGTCTTCATCCCTCATTTTTCCCCCAAAAAAAAGGATCAAAATAACATTTCTTTTGTTTTATCTATCACATCACGAATAACTGTGTCGATTGCACCATTTACCGTAGCTCCTGAAGCAGCTTTGTGACCGCCGCCACCAAAAGACACTGCGACTTTTGCAACATCATAACCGGGAACACTTCGCCATGAAATTTTTACACTGTTATTATTGGTTTCGGTAAACAGGATAGAAGTTTTGATACCTGTTGTATTGCCCATATAATTGGTAAAACCGTTATCTTCATCAGATTCAATACCTGCCGCTTTTCTCTCTGATGTCAGAATATAACTCCAGGCCAGTTCACCTTCAATGTGCATATTATTCATTCCGATCCGCCAATATTCCATTTCCTGAATTGAGTGTTCTTTATATGCGGTACGGCATATTTTGAATAATTCAGCACCGTTATCTATAAGATCAGCTGCCAGGCGAAGAGCTTTTGTGTTTACATCAGAATTTGAAAAAGAATTCGTATCCGTAATTATGCCGCAGAGCAGAGCGGAACTGATCCTTTTTGTGAGAGTAAATCCCATTTTCGGCATAATATCCGCCAGAACGCAGCAAGCCGCCGGAGTGTCCGGTTCGACCCATTTAAGTTTACTGAATCCAGTATTGGAAACATGATGGTCGATACAGATATCTGTTTTGATTTCCGGATGATTCTGGAAAAAAGCACCCACGCGATCCGGGGAACTGATATCCGGGACAACATAGCAATCTGCGTTTACAGGTTCGGGAATGAACGGATTTTTGCCGTCTGCTGTAAATTGGAACAGAAACCAGAATCTTTCGGGAATAGGGTCTTCAGAAACAAATTCGACCTTTTTCCCCTCATCTTCCAGTGCCCAACCCAGTGCAAGTGCTGCACCGACAGAATCGCCATCCGGACGGATGTGAGCAAAAACAGCAATAGTACCGGCTGAATCCAGCCGGTTACGAATCAGGGTAAGGTCATCCTTTAACATTTATTCCTCCCCGGGCTCATCCACAGGATCAGTGATTACTGCATCTTCCGGTGCGGTATTCCCGGAAGCGGAGGCTTTTGCAGCCTCTTCCTGATGCAGCTGTTTCAACAGAAATTCAATGCGGTCCGCATTTTCCGGTGTCGGGTCCCAATAGAAGCGGAGGCGGGGAAAGGTTCTCAGCTCGATTCCCTGAGCAAGCTGGCTTCTCAGAAAACCGGAAGCACTTTCCAGACCGGCAAGTACCTCTTTCGCGCGAACTTTACCTTCAAGTGCTGACACATATATATTCGCATAATACAGCTCCCGGTCCACGTTGACGTCTGTCACCATTACGCCGGAGAGACGAGGATCTTCTACTTCATAAATCAAAAGTTCTGACAAGTCTTCTTTAATACGGTTCGCTATTTTTTTCAGTCTGATTGGTGAAGGCATATTTTCCTCCTTTTGGCGATTACTTTCAATCGCCAACGAAAGCCGCGTGAGCGGCTTCCATGTTGCAGTTATTTAATTATTCAGGTTCCGGATCCAAAAAATCAGGAGCCGAAGCGTTCAACAGTAAAGGTCTCCAGAATATCACCGACCTCAAAAGATTCAAAGCCTTTAACAGCGATACCGCATTCCAAGCCGGTTTTGACTTCCTTAACGTCATCCTTTTCACGGCGGAGAGAAGAAATTTCACTCTTGTGGATTTCCTCCCCGTTACGGAGTACTTTTACCCGGCTCCCTTTGCGGATCTCTCCTTCCAGAACGCGGCTTCCGGCGATGACACCCAGTTTGGATATCTTGAACATAGCCCGGACTTCTGCCTTTCCTGTTGAGATTTCCTGATATTCCGGTTCAAGCATACCCTTGAGAGCTTTTTCAATATCTTCCTTCAAGCGATAGATGATATTGTAGCAGCGGATCGAAACGCCCTCATCTTCGGCTTTTTTCTTTGCGACCGGGTCCGGCTGGACATTGAAACCAATCACAATACCACGGGAAGCGGCCGCGAGCATAACATCATTTTCACTGATAGCTCCCGCCTCAGAGTGCAGAATCTTAACCTTGATCTCACCTTCTTTGTTGAGGGTCTGGAGTTCTCCTTCGATCGGTTCGATAGATCCGGTAACATCTGTCTTAAGTACAAGACAAAGTTCCTTTACTTCACCTTCCTGGGCACGTTTGAACAGGTCTTCCAGTGTGAACTTATCTTTTGTTTTGTTAGCGGCAGCTTCAGCCTTTCGGGTCTCAACGATCGTGCGGGCTTCTTTTTCTGAAGCACAGATCTGGAAAATATCCCCTGCTGACGGAACTTCCGTCAAACCCATGATCTGGACCGGTGTGGAGGGGCCTGCTTTATGGATCTTCTTCCCTTTATAATCGAACATTGCACGGATTTTTCCGTGTGCGTTGCCCGCGAGGACAACATTTCCCATCTCAAGGGTCCCATTCTGCACGAGAAGTGTAGCGAGAACACCTTTGGAGCGGTCAACTTTGGCTTCGATGACGGTACCAAAAACGCGGCCCTTTGGGTTGGCTTCAATTTTCATTGAGTCTGCTGTAAGCAGGACAGCTTCCATCAAATCTTCAATGCCCTGGCGCTGTTTGGCTGAGACGGGAACGACCATGGTGTCGCCTTCCCATTCATCCGGGATCAGACCGTGGTCAGACAGCTGTTTCTTTACCAGGTCAGGATTGGCATCGGAGCGGTCGATTTTATTCATCGCGACCACAATGGGAACCCGGGCTGCTTTTGCGTGAGCAATAGCTTCTTTTGTCTGGGGCATGACGCCGTCATTGGCAGCAACGACCAGAATCACGATATCCGCTCCCTGGGCACCGCGTGCGCGCATGGCACTGAAAGCTGCATGCCCCGGTGTATCGAGGAAGGTAATGGTTTTCCCTTTGTGCTCAACCTGATACGCACCGATATGCTGCGTGATCCCGCCTGCTTCTCCCGCTGTTACATTCGTATTGCGTATAGCGTCCAGAAGGGATGTTTTACCGTGGTCTACATGTCCCAAAATGGTCACGACAGGAGGACGACTGGTCAGGCTGCGTGGGTCTTCCTTGTCGATGATCTGCCTCCAGAGAGGGACTTCTCCATTATCCTTTTCGATCTCCTCCTCTTCGAGTTTTTCGGGAATGGCTTCAAATCCGATTTCACTTGCAACAATTGCCGCGGTATCGAAATCAATCGTCTGATTTATGTTCGCCATCACGCCGTTCATCATGAGGATCTTAATAACCTGAATACTTGTGGCACCCAGCAGTTTGGCCAGGTCACGCACAGTTATCGAAACAGGAATTTCTATTTTTTTTGCAGCACCCATGTCGTTATCTCTCCTTTCTCAATCTTTCTTGTTCCAAAATCGGAGCATTTTCACATGAAATATTTTCAGTCTTCCTGTAAAGACTCCATATGAGCTGTCAGAATCGCCGCTGCTTCCGGGGTCAGTTCTGTTTTAAGCGCTCGCCCGAGAGCTCCGCGCTTCAAGGCTGTTTCCCAGCATGCTTTTGCTTCATGCAGATATGCCCCGCGGCCGGGCATACGCCCGGTCGGGTCTATACATACGCCTTCCGGTGTTTTTACGATCCGAATAAGCGCTTTTTTTTCATTGACTTCCCGGCAGCCAATGCAGGTCCGCTGCGGGATGTGTTTTTTCGGCTTGTTGTCAGCTTTCGACATGCCATTACCTCAGAAAGGCTCCGATCACCAGCCCCAGTCGTCATCACCGCGTTTGTGTTTACGGCGGACCATAGTGGAATCGCTGTCCGGATCGTATTCGATCTCGATGCCTTTCTTCTTTTTCTTCTTCTTGGACGGCTTGTTGTAAGACGCATCCATTTTGCTGTCTTCTTCGTCATCATAATCGGACATTTTCATCAGACCGCTGGAAACGGAATTGAAAATATCTTCCATGGAGAGTTCCTGATCTTCCGGAATATCATAAATGATTTCCGGTTCCTTCACTTCCTGCTCTGGAGCCGGTTCCGGTTCAACGTATGGTTCAGGTTCGGAGACAGGTTCTTCTTCAGGAACAACGATCGGTTCGGGTTCGGTGACCGGTTCAACTTCCACAGCCGGTTCTTCTTCGGGTTCTGCAGCAGTGACCTTGTGCTTGCCGACAAAGGTGACGATGCGTGCAAGGTCATTCATGTCGTCAGCAGTGACGCCGTGAAGCTTGAACATAACATCAGGATCATTTTTCATGACGTTATATACATCATCAAACGTCTTGTAGCCATTTTCTTCCAGAATTTCACAAACATGGGCAGGAAGACCGCTTTCTTTAATCGGAAGTGCTTCGATCTCATTCTGTGAGAGACCCTTTTTGCCGAGGACTTTCAGTGTATCGGTGACGGAGAAATGAACTTTAGCTGTCTTCCGTTTTTCAACACGGTCGACAAATCCGTTGAGAACTTCGATTTCTTCCGGAAGGATCGTCCGTCCTTCAGCCTTTTTCGCAAGAACGCTGCGGACTTTTTCGATGGCTTCCTCTTCACCCTTAAACAGTTCGCTGATCGTGATAACGATCGGTTCACCGGAGGTTTCATGCGTCAGAACCACATCCTCACCCTGTTCGTAGGTGTGGATCAATTCAGCGGCGGATTCAGAAACGCTCTTGATGTCGATGCGCCAGCCTGTAAGGCGGGCTGCCAGACGGGCATTCTGACCTTCGCGGCCGATAGCGAGGGAGAGCTGATCTTCCGGAACGATAACGGTTGCGGAATTCCCTTCACCGAGATAAACACCAACCACACGTGCAGGGCTGATAGCTTTGGAAATATAGATCACCGGATCCGGATTCCATTCAATTACATCGATTTTTTCATCATGCAGTTCGCGGACGATAGCCTGGATACGCACACCGCGCAGACCGACACAGGCACCTACCGGGTCGATACCCTGCTGGGTGGCGGAGACTGCGATTTTTGCACGTTCACCGGGTTCGCGGGTGATAGAGCGAATTTCGACGATCCCGTGGAAAATTTCCGGAACTTCATTTTCAAGTAAGCGGCGCAAGAAATCTTTGTGTGTTCTGGAAAGAACGATCTGCGGATTGCGCGGATTATCCTTTACTTCAACGACCAATGCGCGGACACGGTCATGCATATGAAAGCGTTCTCCGCGGATGAGGTTGTTTTGCTGTAAAATACCTTCCGCTTTCTTTTCCAAACCGATGGTATATCCTTCGCGGTTGATAGCCTGAACAACACCGCTGACGATTTCCCCGATTTGTTTTTCATAATGTGCCATCTGGTCATTACGTTCGGCATCGCGGATACGCTGCTGGATCACCTGACGGGCGGTCTGTGCTGCAACGCGGCCGAAATCTTTCGGTGTAGACTCAACGATCACCATATCGCCAAGTTCACAATTCGGGTCAACCTTGCGGGCTTCTTCCAAAATGACTTCTGTACGGTTGTCAACAACAGAGTCTACCACTTCTTTTTCCGCATAAATCACAAATCTTCCGGTTTCCGGGTCGAGTCTTGCCTCGACATGCTGTGCAGCGGAAGCTGTCACAGCTTTACGATAGGCGGAAACCATAGCCGATTCCAGTGCCTGGATAATCACATCTCGCGGCAGTTGTTTTAAATTCGCTCTTCATCCTAAATCCAATCTCCTGAATAATCTTTTCCGCGGTCTGCATCGCCGCGGTTTTTCAGTACATTAAGTACTGTTGTACTCTATATTATATTATACCTTTTTATAAACACAGAAGTGGGGCCACCCCCACTTCTTCGGTATTCCAAAGTAAGTTGTATCTCATGGATACATTTTTATTTTAGCACAATTCTTTTTTTGACGCAAATAGCTGTGACAAAAATGCATCTGCTTTTTGCCTCATCTGACCGATTTTTGTTTATCTGTGAGCTACTCTGAACCTGCGGTAATTGTTAATGACAAATCCATTTTCTTCAAAAGGCCTCATATCAGTGTCATCTCCGATGATGTATGAACAATTCGGATCCGGGTTTTCCGGATCAAATATATAGCTGTAATTAGAGAAAGACACAGCTTCGTATGCTGTCGGATAATAAATGTAAGTAACAGATTCGCGAAAATCGTTTACCGGTATTTTTTGATAGAATAAGATATGCGGATACGAAATATCAGAACTCAGATATATTTTGTCTGATTTTGCAGCCGCCATTTCCAGAGCTTGATCAAGACCGGTATTAAAATCATAATTGACCTGTCTGTTAAATTCCGAAAAATAGTAGTTCGCAAAGGAAATCGTAAACCAGACAAAATACAATATTAATCCGGCAGTCAGAATCCTGTTTTGAATTTTGCGGAAACCTATTGAAGCCAAAATGACCATTGGTATGAAAAGAATGTTGATCCTGTTTATGTTGACATGGATCAATCCGCTGAAAAAGAATGGAACCAGAAAATTGATAAGAAGGATGGACTTCCTGTTATATTTTTTCTCAGAATTGCGCGTCTCTCTATATATGTCCAATAAAAAAACGGACAGTCCAAAACAGCTTAAGACAAGCGTCATATATCCGAGGAATCCATAACCGTCCGCACTGTTCCATGGAAAATTATCTGATTGGTGAATCAGGATACTGAGGAGATTACCGATGTTTTCCGGAAAATTTCGCAATGAAATTTCTCCTGCTCTGAAATAGTAGAGCCTGGGAATGGATATCCATGAGGTTTTGATTTCTTCCAGAAAACCGAGATTTACGGACACAAACAGAATAAGCGGCATAGCCATGATCAGCAGGATCAAAGCACCGGCAGCCATTGATACGGAAAAATGAAATTTCCCGGTAAAAATCAAATACAGCAATTTACATACAAGAATGACCGGGATGATGGTCCAGAGGGTTGCATAGGCATAAAGTGACAGTCCGTAGAAAAAAGCGGATAAAATAAAATATTTCTCGTTTTCTATTCCCAACAGAAAAAAATATGACGCGATGATCATCAATCCCGGCGCAAGATTGCAATCAAGCCCCCAGCGGCTCATCAGAATATGCCAAGGGCAAACAGCAAGTAAACCAAGGGCGGTGAGACCCGTCCAGTCACCATAAATCTTTCGTGTAAACAAAAAAACAAAACAAAGGCTTATTGTTCCCAAAATAGCCTGAGGAAGCCTGATTGAAAATGTATTGAATCCAAACAGCTTTATAAACGGCATCATCAGCCAGGAGTTCAAAACGCTCATACCTGAGCCCCAGGTGGCAAGGTAAACGGGGTTATGATATCCCGCACTGTCAATGCCGTAATACATCAGTGAATAAGCTTCATAAGCGCCAAAAGCTTCATCCTGGTTTACTCCGGCCGGAACATTTCCAAAATTATGGAATCTGAAAAAAGCACCAATACCCAGAAAGAAAAAGAAGAGAATGATCTTATAAATCTTTCTTTTTTCAGGTACTTTGATTGTATTCATGAACCTTTCCAATAATGAGCGGAAATCTCTTAGTCCGGGTAGGTGCTTTGTGCCGAAGAATTCAGATTTTCAATAATCTGTGCATTTGAAAGCGCGGCGAAATCTTCATTGTCGGTCGTGATCCAGTTCAGACACGCTTTTCCGGGTTCCATGCCGGCGAAAACAATGTCAGGTATTGAGGCATACTGTGTTTCGCTGATCGCGTTTCCGGAACCATCAGTGTATGTGATTTCAGCATGATCGGCATCGGCATAAATGGTGGTTTTATGAGCCAGCGGCGTTTCTTCCCACAGACCGTCATTGAGTGTGACAGCGCGTTTGTTTTCATAATATTCAGCCATTCCGTTACGGATCATATCATCAAAAATGTAAAAAAGCCGGCCGGTTTTGGTATCGGAATAAACCGGAACTGATGTAACCATGATATCGGGAGAAGAATCGGTTCTTTCTTCCAGTTTTTCCATAAGGTTTTTCAGTGAGGTGCCGTCTTCACTGACTTCATATGCTTTAATATAGGAATAAAACCCGGTTCCCTGAACAGAACAGGAAAGGATCTCCAGACGGTTGTTTTGGTCCAGATCAGTTATCACATAACCCCAGGTGTTGTATTCAACATCCTGTTTCCATAAATCGGAATTGGCGGCGATCAGTTTGATCTGATCGTTATAACCCGGCTCCGCCTGAGCTGCTGCAAACGACAGCAGCAATACGATCATTAAAGCAAAAATATATACTTTATTTTTCATAATCCTCCATAAAATGTCAGCCGGCTGCTGATCTGTAATTTTTACTCTCTCCAGGTGTTTTCCGCTTTCAGCAAAAACTGATAAACCGGAGCGAGCTGCTGAAAATCTGAAGCGATCTTTTCGGCAAGATTTTCACTGTACAGCCGGTTTTCATCGTTGCTTTCGCAAAACCAGAAAAAAGTTTTCCGGTTCAGCCAGTCCCAATATTTTTCCGGTGCATCCGGAAAATGGTTCCTTTTGTAGCTTTCACCGGAAAGGGTAAAAATCTTCTGTTTCCGGTGCGCTGCAAAAGCTTTCCTGAATACTTTATCCTCCGCGAGGATCATTTCCCTGATGGCCTCAAGCGATTCTTTCGCAGGGATATAATACCCCATCCCATAACGAAATTCACGTGCAGAAAGTTCGAAGAAAAAAGCAGGATAACCATACATCACATCTCTGCCTCTTCCCATTGTGCACCAAACATGATCCCGGAAAAAAGAACCGTTTCCAATCACCCGCGCATCACGGTAGACCCGGGAAATGCGCTTTTCGGAGCAATCCATCAGCGGATCAATATCCAGCATTACCGGCTGCAGACTGCGCATCAACTGGATAAAAGGCTCCGTGACAAAGGTTTTGATGAGATCCTTATTTTCATGATACCAGTTCCGGTCATTGCGGGACCAGACTTCAAAAAGCAGATCCTGAGATTCACGTGAAAACGGCATTGTTTCAGAATTCCATAACGATTCCAACAGGACAGTGGTCGGAACCAAAAATCTCCTGATGGATGGATGCACTCTTCAAGGCAGGCAGAAGCCGTTCCGAAAGCAGAAAATAGTCGATACGCCAGCCCGCGTTCCTTTCCCGTGCTCTCATTCTGTAGGACCACCAGGAATACTCTCCAGCCTTATCCGGATAAAAGTAGCGGAATGTATCGACAAAACCTGAATCGAGCATGGCTGAGATCTGCGAGCGTTCTTCATCGGAAAAGCCTGCGTTTCCACGGTTCGGCCCCGGATTTTTCAGATCGATCTCCTTATGGGCGACGTTCATATCACCGCACATGATAACAGGTTTGGTTTTATCCAGCTCTTTGACATAGGCACGGAAATCATCCTCCCACTGCATGCGGTAATCAATACGGGCCAGGCCATCCTGTGCGTTGGGCGTATAGATATTGACGAGACGGAAGTTTTCAAATTCCAGTGTGATCGCGCGTCCCTCGTGATTGTGGATATCCTGCGGCAGACCGTAAACGACAGAAAGCGGCTCATGCTTGCTGAAAACAGCTGTACCGGAGTATCCCTTCTTGTCGGCGCTATACCAGTATTGTTTATAACCGGGCAGATCCAGTTCGAGCTGGTGCGGCTGCATTTTAGTTTCCTGCAGACAGAAAAAATCGGCATCGGCTTCCCGGAAGAAATCCATGAAGCCTTTCTCCATACAAGCTCTCAACCCGTTCACATTCCACGAAATAAATTTCATTTCCATACCTCTTATCGTTTTTGACGGTGCGGTTTTGTGCCGCACCACTTTTTTATATTATATCTTACTATCCCCTGAGGATCGATGTTCTGAAAAAAGCATCTTGACACTTTCAGCAGTTTGGAGTTTAATTATATTGTCAGCGGCAGGCTTTCGGGGGACCCCCTCTCTTGAAATGTCCTTGACCGCTGATGTTTTTTTTCATCCTTATTTCCGGCTGCCGGTTCCCGGATACCGAATCCTGTTATAATACTATCTATGAGCACACAGAATTTTCCGCAATTTTCGGACGATTATTATCGTATGACCGGCCGTGAATGGGGACACGAAAAACCGCATCGGAAGTTCAGGGCTCTGTTGATGAGCCATGCGCTGCGCTGTATGTATGCTTACCGAAAAGTGCAGCAGGGCAGGGATCCGCTGGGGTGGTTTCACTTTGTCAAAGGAAGGATGGCAGAGAAATTCGGTCTGGAATTGAACAGCAGTCAGATCGGAAGAGGACTCTATCTCGGACATCCTTATAATATTTCTGTCAGTGAGTCTGCTGTGATCGGTGAAAACTGCAACCTGAACAAAGGCGTGTCCATAGGCGCGGCAGACGGAAAAGCCGGTTCGGGCGCACCGGTGCTCGGAAACCGTGTCTGGGTGGGCGCCAACGCAGTGCTCAGCGGGCAGATCACGATCGGTGACAATGTGCTGATCGCTCCAAATACTTATATAAATATGGATGTCCCTTCGAACAGCATTGTGATCGGCAATCCCGCGAAGATCATTACAGACCGTTTGGATGCGACGGAAGGGTATATCAATCATGTCCGCTGATGTTCTACCGGTCATGAAAGTGATTGCCCGGATGCACAGTGACTTTCCGGAAAAATTCGGCATTCCCCGGCAAAGCGGTCTGGCCGCGGATACTGTTTCCCGCATCGTTTTTGAGGAAGAATTCCGCAGCAGCGAAGCGCTCCGCGGTATTGAGGGTTTCGATTACCTCTGGCTGATCTGGGAGTTCTCAGAAAACCGGCGGGAGACCTGGTCACCGACGGTCCGTCCCCCGCGGCTGGGCGGGAATACCCGGCTGGGTGTTTTCGCGACAAGATCACCGTTCCGGCCCAACCCCATCGGTCTTTCTTCGGTCAGGCTGCTGCGTGTCGAAAACGAAGCGGAATATGGTTTGACACTGGTTGTTTCCGGCGCGGACCTGATGGACGGAACGCCGATCTATGATATAAAGCCGTACATACCATATACTGATGCACATCCGGATGCCGCCGGAGGGTTCGCGCAGGAACCTGACCGGACACTTTGTGTGCAGTTCCCTCAAAATCTGCTCCGTCAGATACCGGAAAAATATCATTCCGGTCTGATACAGGTCCTTTCACAGGATCCGCGGCCTTCTTATCAGCAGGACGGCGAACGTATATATGGATTGTATTACGGGGAGTATAATATCCGCTTCAGCGTCATGGACGGGGTGCTTACTGTCTGCGGCGCGGAAAAGCGGCACCTGCAAGATGAAGAATGAAGATTTAGATCCCGGAAAAAAGAAGAACCGCTTTTCGCTGTCATTTGCCTGGACTGCGGCTTTGTTTGTATTGTTTTACATCATATTTTTCCTGACAGCACTGCAGATCATTCCCAATCCGGATGTATTTGGAAAGCTGGCTTCCGGGGAAACAGATGTGCCCGTGAAAAATCTTGCAGGAAATACCATATTCGTGTACCACAGTCCGCAATACGGTGAAAAAATCAGCGTTTCCCTTTCAGAGGTTTCGGATGAAATGCTTGTTTTGACACTCACGACAGAGGACAGCCGTTTTTTTTCCAATCCGGGATTTTCTCCGGTTTCTATTTTCCGCGCGGTCCTGCAGAATCTGCACCTTCGCAATACTTATTCTGGCGCTTCTACGATCACGCAGCAGCTGGTGAGGAATATCCTTTTTCCTGAGTCGATCCGTTTTGAGCGCAGTTTTTTCCGCAAAGCGATGGAGATCTTCCTTGCGGCGGCTGTTACACTCAGATATGACAAGGAAACGATACTGAATCTTTACCTGAATGAGATTTACTATGGCCGTAATGCTACCGGAGTGGAAAAGGCGGCTGAGGTCTATTTTGGAAAACATGCCTCTGAACTGGATCTTGATGAGGCTGCATTTCTTGCCGGTCTGCCGCAGGCACCGAATTATTACGGGAACGATCCATCAGCCGGAGCACGCCGGCAGCGGGAGGTTCTGCGTATCTATAACCGGTATTTTGATGAAGACCGCTGCATTCAGCTGAGTTCCGGTGCGGAGCCGAGATTTTACTGTGAGTAATCAGTGGTCGGTGGTCAGTGGTCGGTGGTCAGTGGTCGGTGGTCAGTGGTCGGTGGTCAGTGGTCGGTGGCCGGTTGCCTGTTGCAAGTGAACAAGGTGACGCTTTGCGTCTTTTTTGATTACTGGCAACTGTCAACTCGCAACTAATATCTACCAACTACCAACTACCAACAATCAACTACCTGGAACCGGCAACCGGTAACTACTGCCGACTGCCTGCTGCCGACTGCCGACTATTTCCTCTTCTTCCGTTTTTCACGCAGTGCTTTGCGGGTCTCCTGGGAGGGACCTCTTGCGGCGGCTTCTTTGATGGCTTTTTCTTTCTTCAGGGTTTCGATGTAACGCTCCCAACGGGCGCGGAATTGCGGTTCGTCCTCCTGCAGGATGGCCAGAACAGCCGCCTGATCGCCTTCCCTGAGTGCCTTCTCGATGAGCTTCTTCCGGGCTTCTCCTTCGCTGATCATTCCCGGCGGGCACTCCG
>CACYHU010000017.1 GCA_902774215.1 uncultured Chloroflexota bacterium | reverse complement strand
GTACCGTTCGGTTTTGAGGTATCCCATTCAATGCGGCCTTTATAACCGATGACTTTTGCAACCAGTTCCGTCAGTTCGCGGATGGTCAGTTCCTTCCCCGTTCCGGCGTTGACCGTCTCATTCCCGCTGTAATGATTCAGCAGAAAAACGCAGAGGTTCGCGAGGTCGTCCACATAGAGGAACTCACGCAGGGGGGAACCGTCTCCCCAGCAGGTCACTGAATCCTTCCCTTCCATCTTTGCTTCATGGAAGCGGCGGATGAGAGCGGGGAGCACGTGAGAATGGGTCGGATGATAATTGTCGTTCGGGCCGTAAAGGTTGGTGGGCATCACGGAGATGAAATCGGTGCCGTACTGGCGGTTCAGGAATTCGCAGTATTTCAGTCCGCTGATCTTTGCCAGGGCATAGGCTTCATTGGTTTTTTCCAGCTCGCCGGTAAGCAGGCAGGATTCCTTCATCGGCTGCGGTGCCATGCGCGGATAGATGCAGGAGCTGCCGAGGAAGAGGAGTTTTTTGCAGCCGTTCTGCCAGGCGCTGTGGATCACGTTCATCTCCAGCATCATGTTGTCATACATGAAGTCGGCCAGTGCGGATTCGTTGGCGACGATGCCGCCGACTTTGGCGGCTGCGAGCACCACGACCTCCGGCTTTTCTTCCTCGAAGAAGGCTTCCACAGCATCCTGACGCAGCAGATCGAGTTCCTTATGCGTCCGTGTGATAATATTATGGTATCCCTGCCGTTCCAGTTCTCTCACAATAGCGGAGCCGACCATTCCCTTATGCCCCGCGACGTAAATTTTTGCATTTTTTTCGATCATAGTTTCTCTACCTGTTCCCGTACATCTGCTCGTAATAATTCTGATACTCACCGGAAATGATAGGCTGCCACCAGTCCTCATGTTCCAGATACCAGCGGATCGTTTTTTTGATGCCATCCTCGAATTTTGTCTCTGGCAGCCAGCCGAGTTCTGTGTGTATCTTTGCCGGATCGATGGCGTAACGCAGGTCGTGCCCTTTGCGGTCGGTCACGTAGGTGATGAGATCCTCGCTTTTGTCGAGCTCATGGATGATGAGCTTTACAATGTCGATATTGCGCATCTCGTTATGTCCGCCGACGTTATAGACCTCTCCGATCCGGCCTTTCTGCAGGATCAGGTCGATCGCTCGGCAGTGATCCTCCACGTAAAGCCAGTCGCGGACGTTCAGCCCCTCCCCGTAAACCGGGAGCGGTTTATCATGAAGGCAGTTGATGATCATCAGCGGGATGAGTTTTTCCGGAAAATGGTAAGGTCCGTAATTATTGGAACAGCGGCTGATAGTCACCGGCAGCCCGTAGGTGCGGTGATATGCCAGCACCAGCAAATCCGCGGATGCTTTTGAGGAGGAGTAAGGGCTGGAAGTGTGGATCGGTGTGGTTTCCGTGAAAAACAGGTCCGGACGGTCCAGCGGGAGATCGCCGTAAACTTCGTCCGTGCTGACCTGATGATAGCGTACATTCCCGTGGGAACGGCACGCATCCATCAGTACTGAGGTGCCGATTATGTTTGTCTGCAGAAAAATACCCGGGTCTTCAATCGAGCGGTCCACATGGCTTTCCGCGGCAAAGTTGACGACAGCATCGGGCTGTTCCTCGTTAAACAGGCGGTTCACAGCCTCACGGTCGCAGATATCGATCCTGCAGAAGCGGAAGCGCAAATCATCCATCACCGGCGCCAGCGTCGAAAGATTGCCGGCGTAGGTAAGCTTATCCAGACAGACGATCCGATCCTCCGGATGCTCCCTGAGCATATAAAATATGAAGTTGCTGCCAATAAATCCGGCTCCTCCGGTCACGAATAAATTCATGTTTTCTCCTTTTTCCGATATCTTCCTAACGTGTTATAGACATCCAGGTAAAAATCAAGGAACAGGCTGTCGATTTCTGTCAGGTCGGCTTTGAGAACATCATCGTCGGGATACTGCTCCTCCATGATTTTGGCGTGTTTGCTGACAGCATCCTCCAGCGCGTAGCAGTCTTTTGATATACGGTTCATGATCGCCAGTGCGCAGACCCTGAGCTCCGGTGTGTTCCCGATTTTATCAAAAAGCAGCCGGGCCGCGGTCATCAGCTCCGCGAGCGTGTCCTGCAGCTGTTCCGCGCAGGGGATGAGCTCCGGATCCTGAATATCAGCCGCGTAAAAAGCTGTCCTGTCTTCATTATAACGCCTTTCCACTTCCCTGAGGTCGGATCCATATTCTCCGTAATCAGCATCCGGGAAGAGTTCGATCCATTGCTCCGGAGGTACGGTTACCGGAATGGTGTTTTCCCGCGGTTCCGGATGCCAGCGCCTGTCTTTTGCCTGATTCTGATTGATGTGTGTGCTGTGTGTTGTGTTTTCAAAGTTCTCATCTGTTTCGTTGTTTTCGTAATAAATAGGTACAGGATGCATAAAACGTCCGATCCTCCGTAAGCTTTGCAAGTTCATTATTTTGTTCTATAAACATTATTATACTACAATCCGCGGGATAGGATACAAAAATGTATTTTTTAATGAGGAGATGTTCTTTATTGTGGTGCCGGAGTTATCCTAATTATTCTTGTGTTTCATCTGAGCGTCAATGATACTGACACCCAAAATGATCCGGTTCCCGCCCGGCTGCACGCGGGTGATCTTCATATTGACATACATTGGTGTGCCGGTATCGATCAGCCGGTAAGTGGCTGTGAAGACACCCTGCCGATCCAGTTCCCGGATGACATTCTCTTTCGAGAAGACAGCCAGGAATGGTTCTCTGTCCGCTTCATAAATGCGCGTCATTGTATCGCGTTTTGCTGCTTCAAAAAATCCGGTCCCGTGCCGTTCCATCGCAAGAATATCCCTTCCGACAGGAGACGTATATTCAATAAAGTTTTCCGTATCCAGGTCCACGACATAAATATTATAGTAATCCGATGCCAGCGCCCTGGCGATATCCGCATAAGTAGTTTCTTCGTTCGGCTCAGTTATCGAAAGGACCGCGATGGCAACGGCTGTTTTCCCGCTGACGTTATTTCTGCTGATCCTTCGTACAAAGCAATGCGCTGTGGAGCCATCAGAAAGCTTCTCATCAAAGAAAGCCCGGGTTCCCTCTGAGCAGCATTGCTGCACCGCATGAATAAAGCCTGCTCCATATTTTTCCGGCTTATCTATATAATCATGAACACCACCGGGAAAATCAAGATCAAAATAACGTTCCATAAAATCCCGGAATGATTGGTTGCTCCGTATGTACTGTGCCTTATCATTTTTGACTTCTATAATACTCATTGGAAGTGTGTTAAAGAAGTTCTGAAAGTCGTTTTCATCTTTATTTACGATCGTCGACAGATCATAGAGATTTACGCTGCTGATCGCATCGTAATATGAGGATTCTTCAGGGTTTTCGTAACCGATCAGTGATCCTTTCTCATATTTTTCAAGCATATTTTCATAAGGTTCCGGCTTGCTGAAGTAAAAGCCCTGAAGTCTTGAACAGCCGATCTCGTGCAGGAATCTTGCCTGTTCTTCGGTTTCCACACCCTCGCAAACCGTATGCAGACCAAGCGCTGATGCCATCTGCATCAGTTCGGTCAGAATGATCCTTCCGTTGTCTTCTTCATCGAGCTTGCGTAAAAAGCCCATATCAAGCTTTATCAGGTCGAACCTGATGCTTTGAAGGACTTCCAGAGAAGAATATCCGCTTCCGAAATCATCCATCCAAACCGGGAAACCAAGTGACCTGAAACGATTGATCTGTCCCTTCATGAAATCAAAATCGCTTCCGATGATGCTTTCCGTGATCTCTATTGTGATTTTTTCACGGTCAATCCCGGCGTTGTCGACCCGTTTTCTGATCTCTTCCACAATGTCGCAAGCGGCAAAATCAGATCTTGAGAGGTTGATAGAGTTTGGAACAACGGTGAGCCCCGCTGCTTTTTGATGCTGCATTTTTGCAAGGACCTGTTCAAGGACGAAGAGATCCAGCTTATAGATCTGTCCGGATTTTTCGAGTGTCGGAATGAAATCTGCAGGAGAAAGGAACCCCTTGTCCGGATCGATCCATCGGGAAAGAGCTTCTTCTTCACAGGTCCTGCGGGTCGCTGCTCTCACGATTGGCTGATAGTATACCCTGACCCATCCATTCTCAATCGCGCGATCGATATTTTCGGTAATGTAATGCGTTTTTTCCGCACCCTCACCCAATCCCTGATCGTAATAATTAAAACAGGATGTATAAACGTTTTTCAGTTCTTTACATGCCATTTTTGCCCTGTCGCACGCAATACTGGCCGGTACCTCTTCAAACCTGTCGGGATAGATCCCGACATGAACGGGGAGTGAATTACCGTTATTTAATTCCCTGCATTCATTAAAAACACTGTTCAGTTTTTCTTCCATTCCCTCTTCCAGCGTGATCACGGCAAAGCGATCTCCTCCGACCCGGCAGCAGTGGCCATTATCAAAGGTCCTTACCAGTATTTTCGCGAAAGACTGCAGCAGTTTGTCGCCCTCGGAAAAGCCATATCTTGTGTTGAAAAACTTCATGCCCATGAAATCCAAATACAGGAAAGCCGGTTTTCCGCCTTTTTGTATTACCGCTGCTTTACCGGAATCCGCCATCTCGAAGAAATACGTCATGCTTGGAAGTCCTGTCAGCAGATCAAAATAGTTCCCCTTTTTGATACTTTCCTTCAGCTGAATTTCCAGATCATCCCGGTATTCTTCTTTCATACTCTCCAGAACATAGCTGTGCAGTACACAGCTGCTCAAAAGACAGCCGATCCCATACAGCGGAAACAGCGGATACCAGGCCTGGGCTGTAATGAACCCCGCCATTACCAGACTGATGATCCAAATAGTTCGAAAACGTTTTTTTACGGTTCCTTCTCTTTTGGCCGTGATCGTCATCGCATAGAGCGCTGTCAGCAGGAATATCCCGATCTGGGCTATCAGTATAATGTACCTTGCTTTTCCCGCATGATATATACCCTGTTCATCAAATGAAAACATGACCGGACGGAAGAAGGTAATGACTGTCAGGATCACCTCGACGGCAAAAACCAGCCAGCCGAAACCGGTTATAAACCTGCCGAAGGTGTTATCTTCATCCAGATAAGCGATAACAAAAAGCGTCCAAAACAGGATCGAACAGGCCATCGCCAAAAAATAGAGCACTGTATCCACATGTGTCAGGCTCAGCAGATGCTGTTCATACAAAAGACCCCAGAGAATATCGGTAATAAAGTAACCTGTAACAGAAAAGAGAAACGCACGATAGTACCGATGGGCGGGAATGTAGCTCTTTCCGTCACTACGCCGCATTACATCATTGTTGATGATCAAATGTATGATGAGAGCGATAATTCCTGTACTGGAATAACTCATATGCGGGTCTCTTCTTTCTTCCGATTATTCAGTTGAATAACACAGCAGGTATTTGCTTTTTATAAATTGTACTGCTTTTTTTCAAATAAATCAAATGTTTTTCAAATGTTATCCGGTTTTTCATATAGCCGAAAAGTCGGAAATTCAATTTTTGTTCATAAAATGATTATTTTCCGGCGAATGATCCGAAGGATTAGAGTGTCAAAAATACCTTCCGGTGTTTCTGCTGATGAGCAGCTGCGGCTTTTCGGGTGCGGACCGGTAATGCGGTAACAGCGGAGGTTATGACTGGAATGCTTGCGATCCGGCCTTTGCTGAACAGATCGGGTGTGTTTTATTTACATTTGTATTCCCGGGCAGGAAAAGGGCTTCTGTGCATATCACATATCATTATGTGCGGCAGCCCCGTCAATTTATGGAAACACTGATCATTGACTGTTTCACGGAGAATGAGTCAAAGCAACCTGTTCTGCTGACTCAAACTGAGTCAGCGAAAACAGGTCACTTTGGCTCAAACTGAATGAATCAGCGTTCCCTAAAATAAACGGACGCAATTACAAACAAACCTCGCAGCCTGCGCCGCCGTTGGCTTTCACCCGGTAAAGGGCAGCGTCAGCCTCCTTGAATAGTTTGTCGTAATCTTTGATCAGCTGTCCGTAGGTTACCCCACAGCTGATATGAACCGGAGGAATGTCGTCTTCTTCAGTCATCAGGATACTGTTGATATCGTTCACTTTTTTACGGATCAGGTCAGCCGAACCGGGATCTGTATGCACCATGATGACGGCAAATTCATCTCCGCCGATCCTGCAGACATAGTCCTGAGAGCGGAAGGTTTTTTTGATCGTTTCTGCGGTCCGCCGTAAAACCCGGTCGCCCATTGTGTGCCCGTAGGTGTCATTGACCGGCTTAAACTTATCAAGGTCAAAAAGAACGAGCGCGGAAGAGTTCCAGTCGATGTTTTTGCAGAGAAAATCATAACCATTCCGGTTGTGCACACCTGTCAGTCTGTCATGGGTCGCGTCATAAGCCAGCTGTTCTTTCTGTTCCCGATTGGCTTCATACATGAGGTTATATGTCTTGGCAAGGAACTGAAATTCCTCCGAACCGCTGATCGGAAGCGGTTTATCAGCCCGGATGAACATGACTGCCTGAATCAGCGGATTGACCATCAGCACCAATGTGACCAGAAGCATCATGATCGTGATCGTGATCGTGATGATTATCAGGATCCGCTGGCGTGAGAGCAGTTTTTGAAGCTGATCGGCTGTCTGTGTCTGGTCTTTCTCGACATCCTCAGCCAGGGCAGTGAGGCATTCCTGTACCTTACCGGATATGGCAGCTTTCTTCTCATGATAAACATCATCAAATACCATGGATCTGGCCAATGCATCCATCTCTTCTTTGGAGAGAGCGGCATCCTCCGCGGTAAGCTTCACATTTTGAACTATTTCCGGGAACTCGTTGAGGTCGTATCCGCATGCTTCAATTTTAAGACGCATGGAATAATACTCTCGCTCCATCAGTGCCATCGATTCTCCCATAGCTGTCAGGAGAGCCTGATACGCAGGCTTTTCGCCCAGAAACTGATGAATACTCTGCACTGCTTTATCCCGGTGCTTTGTCACATTTGCTTCTTCAAAATAATTGTCCAGGTAGATCCTGTTTCCTGTCTCCGCAAAACAACGCACCTGCTCCGTAAGAATATCAGAGCCAACCTGAAGATCTGATGCGTCTTTCTGCCATTGGATATAGTTGTCGGTTGAAATACGTAATTCCGAATAACCTGTTGTCGCAAGATATGTAGCTCTTATCAGCAGAACTGAAATAATAAAGGTTATCGCCGCCATGACGATATTTGCTTTTTTCGCTGAAATAACATGTCCGTTTTTGTTCATCTCTGGTTTTATCACCTCATCAAACAAAAGATTCTTTCCGGATTTCTTTCGGCGAATGATCCGAAAGAATGAGAAATCACTTTGTCAGGTTACAGGTTAATAATAAACCATAACTGCCTCTTGTGGTTTGTTTGTGACATAAAATCGCAAATGCGGCAGATACTGCTGATATAATGGTCGAAAAAATTGACCGGACAGGCAGGTCATATTTCTGAGGACAGATGATACGATTTGATATACGGGACAAAAAACCTAAAGTCTACAGCATTATTTTACTTACGATCCTGACCGTGGCGGTGACTCTGCCGCTGTATTTGAATAATCATGACGGGAACATGAAATGGATCAACGCGATTCTGACATTATATTTCGCCGGGGTCGTCCTGATCTTATTTGACGCGTTCCGCAAACAGCTGGAATACAATCCTTATTCATATAACACGATCATATATTCGGGTTTCGGATTATTTCTGTTTATGCAGGTACTGACCCGCGCTTATCTTACAGTCCGCTGTTTTCTTGAGCCGGCAGGGTTTGGAATCAATGAGGTGCTTTTTACCCTGCTTAATTCCGGAAAGAATTTTCTAAGGCTGAGCATCCCGGCACTTATTATTTTTTCCGCGGGGCTGTTTATTTCCAACCTGAAGCTGATCCGGATCGATGGCATGAAGTTCGCCAATTGCCTGGCGATGATGCTTGCCGTCCTGATCGTCACAGGGCTGTTCCTGATATTTCTGCTCAACAGGTATGTGGTTTTATCGAATTCGAAGAGCCTCGTATTGAATCTGCTGCTGAACCTTGCTGTCTTAGTATATCTTTATTTTGAAAGTATGATGACAGGCGTGATCATTGCGGATGTGATCGCTTCAAAATACCATGCGGATCCTGATAAAGATTTCCTGATCATTCCCGGTGCAGGGCTGGAAAAGGATGGTACACCTTCACCTATCCTTCGGAACAGGATCGAGCTTGCAAGAAATTTTTATAAGGCTCAGATGGAAAAAACCGGCAAATCCGCTTTTTTTGTTGTTTCCGGAGGACAGGGCGCGGATGAAATACAATCGGAAGCTGCCGCGATGAAAAACTGGCTGACTGATCATGGTATAGAAAAAGAGTGTATCTTCATGGAAGACCGCTCAACAAATACACATGAGAATATGCTTTATTCAAAAGAGATCATCAATGAGATCGATCCGAAAGGAAAAATTGCCTTCTTTACCTCGGATTTCCATGTTTTCAGGGCAGGACTGAAAGCCCGTCAGGTGAAAATGCGGGCTGTAGGTATGGGTTCCCCGACCAGATGGTATTTCTGGCCGAACGCATCGGTGCGGGAGTTTATCGGTTTGATGACGGGGCACCGTGTGAAGCAGTCCTGCGTGCTGCTTGGCCTGACAGCGGTCTATGTCCTGCTGACGTTTCTTGTCTATCGATAAACCGGAAGTCAGTTGAACTGCAACTCCAACCCTGAATCTTCAAGGTCGCATTTATGGAACAGGTCAGATACCAGTTTCGTATATTCGGACGATTTATTATTCGGGATCATCGTGATGGCGCTGGATAAATTGAGATAACCTCTGACTGCTTTGGCCTCGTAGTCACCTTCAAAATTGCGGTTGATACAGATCTCCAGAATCATATTCGAGAGCCTGTCCATTACCTCTTTTTCCTCAACAATTTTGTTCGGATCATTGGATTTAATTGAGCGGTATATGCCTTTGACGAGCATCTCAAAGCCGTTTTTCTTTCTTTTGATCCTGTCTGACAGATATTTATCCATCCATTTATAGACGGCGGGCGGATTTCCCGCCTCATCAAGCGAGATCCCGCCTTCATCGGGATCTTTCATCCACTGTTCTTTCAAATCCGAGAAAAATTTATTCATAAAAAGTGTGATATAGATCCCGGAAGCTGATTTGTATTTATCCCGGACATCTTGACTTATATCGTTCTTACCGGGCTGGACTTCATCCGCTTTCTGCAGGCCGTTCGTTTCTTTGTTGTGCAGCTGAAAGGCATAGTCGATGTCCTGCTGCTTATAAGAATTCTTTTCGAGCATATAATTGTGGGATCTGTCAAAATCCAGAGCCAGGTCCTCCAACCGTTCCAGTGTGTTCAGCTCTCTTGCTTCCTCAAATGTTAACAGGGTTTCATCTTCGGCATTGAATGTGCTTTGAATTTTATGCTTCAATGTTGAGACTTTGCTCTTTGTCCAGTTGCCTGAGTTTTTCTTTTTTTCCCGAAGTACTTTCAGACGGTTATATTTTTTTATAGCGGTTTCCGGGTCTTTATAAATCTGGATATAGGATTCATAATGTGTGGGTGTGAAGGAAGCATCTTCCTCTCCGGCCTTTACAGAGATCATCCTGTTTGTCATCTCTTCCCGAATGTCGTCTAAAATGACCTCGCCATCTTCTATCGTGGATCCCCCGCGGATACATTTCTGATACAGTTCATCAACATACTCGATGGCATAATTCAGGAGCGAGATCATGTTCAGCAGAGGCTGATGCACGCTTTGGTCATTTTTTAAATAGTTGTTAAGAAGAATGTTCACTTTGCTGATATTTTCGGAAAGCTTTTCTCTCGCATTGCGAAGTTCATCAGGGGTCAGAAAATAATATTCCCTGGCTTTTTCGCGTTTGATTTTCTTACCATCGGGGTTCTTTTTGTTTTCTTCAGAAATTTTATCCCTGATCGATCCTTCGAGCTCGGTCAGCGGATCTCCCATCATGTTCAGAAAATTAGTGAGATTGTTCAGTTCAATCGGAGCCTGGTCCTGCGGTATATTTTTAAGAATACCAAAATTTTCTTCCTGTAATTCAGATCCGTATTTATCAATAGCACTTTGTATGGCTTCGAGACCAACCAATACCTCACCCTTTTTATTCTTCATCGGTTCGTTGAATTTATAAGAGGAGATCTCACCGGTTTGATCACCTTCCATGCGCCGCAGACGTTCACCGATTTGAGCCGGGATATAGGTTTCCCTGGTCATGCTGCCGCTTTTATTCATGGATTTTCTGTAATTGACATAATCCCGTTTTGTTCCCCGCTTGTTGCCATAGTTCTGATATGACGTATCCTCCTGGTTCATGAGGTCCATAAGACGATTTTCTGTTCCGGCTTTTGAATTCTGTTCAAAAGCCTCAGACCCGAATAAACCCAAATTTGCCAGGTGACTGAAACCCACTTCTGCCTTTTCGAAAATATCTCCGCCGGTGGTCAAATGGGCGGTGTTTACGACCATTTCCTTGACAAAGGTGGCGCAGTTCCGATCATAGTAACTATATCCGCCTTCAGCATATTTCTCCGAAGCTGCAAAAATATCATTGACCTGTTCGGGACTGGCGGGGTAACGCCGGCCGATGTCATATCTGTCTCCATAGTCATCTCTCAGCTGCCCCGGAAGTTTCGCATCATGCCTCAGCATGGTCATACCGGTTGAGATGTTCCTACCCATGCCTGCGGGATAAAAACCATATTGAAGTTTATATCGTTCATAACGGCCGGAAATAGCGCTTTTGCGGCTGTATTCGATACCGATCATGGTATGTCCCATTTCCCTGCCATCCATAGTTTCGGCTGTTCCTGGAATCGGCTGCTTGACCATAACGCTGACTACAGGATCCAGCGGTTTTTCTTCTGCTTGCCCGTTCCTTTGGACTGTGTCCGCAGCTTTGGCTGCAATCAGACGCGACCAGACCGTTGGTACCCGGCGAAAATCAGCAGCGACATCTTCTCCCCGGGTTGCCCCCGGATCAAATTTTGCCCCGTTCCAGCCCGGAATATTCTGATAATCTTTTGTCAATTGCCATTTGTCCGTATCCGTGAAGAGGAAGCGGGCCGTGGATTTCGCCCGCCAGAAATGGCCAAATGTAATAATCTCCAGCGCCAGGCTGAGGAGCTTACCCATACCGCCGGCAAGATAGGATAGGAAACTTTTCTTTTTCCCCCGTTTTTTACTGACATCATCCAGTTTCTGCGCGTCAAAATTCCAGTTTTTGAGCTTTTGCATCTCATCTGCACGGAATTCTTTCATATCCTCCGGAGAGGCGTTTTCTAATTCGACCTCCATCAGACGTTTGACTGCCGCATCTTTCCAGCGGGCATCATCGATCCCTTTCACATTAGCCGTGCCGGCTTTCTCAGGCGATTCTAAAATGTTTTCGGGGGCATTTTTGCTCTTTATCTTCCTGCCGCTTTTTCCCCGCCCTTTTACTGCTGCCAAATCCGCATCAGGGGCGTAGGTGGAAAGTGCGGGAAATTCATCCGGCTTTTCCGCGATCTTCTCTGCGACCTCGAGTGCTTTTTTCGCGTCTTTCTGTTCCGGTTTCTTTTTATTCTTTTGCTTGTCTGATTTTTTATTGGAAATTCTGATGATGCTCTCGCTGTTTTCGCTGTCGCTTTCATTGCTGATCAGGTTCAGTCTGCCGCGGGATATGTTGTTTCGGGAAACCATATTGTTCTCATTGACAATGTTATGAGAACTGTTCAGGTACATGCTGTTATTCGGATCATCGGCCTCAGGGTCAATAAAGGGATCCTGTTTTCTGCCGCCACGGGGAACAAAATCTTCTTCCTGATCGACAAATTCAGTGAGGTCCAGTATATTATTTTCATTTGCACCCTGCGGCTTCTGGTTCAGGTAACCGGTATTCGCGGCCTCATTGCCCATCGGCTGGATGAAATTCAGGTTCTCCTCCAGCCGGGCTTCCTCCCGGACGTTTTTATCGCCGGCTTCAGGCTGCTGTTTTTTTTGACTGCTGTCAATTCTTGGACGCATAATGCCTCGTGGTTTTCTCGGCTGACCGGCTCAAAAGGAAGTGCCGGATATCTGTGCTGCCGATCCTGTGCGGTACTGCCGCGTTTTTGGGGGGGCGCGGATTTCCGAAACAAGGTTATTATTTCGAATCCGGCTGTGACAGATTTGTTGAAAGAAATATTTTCTGCTGAAACAGTATTTAAATATCATTATACCAAACAGTATCTGTTCAGGACCGGTTGACGCACCACCGATGACAGGATCTTCGTGCGGGCTTCGCCGCAGCAAAGTGCAAGTCACCGTGTGCTCAGTTCCGAAACAGATACATCTGCCGGTGCAAACCAACGCCGACGGCAGCCGTATCAGAGAAGCAGACACCGGTGTGATTCGCTATGACTGTCTCCCGATTGATCAAGCGTGGAAGTATCCGGATCGGATCGTTTATAACTCATCAGAATTTGAAGAGATCCATAAATCTGCGGAAAAGACCGCGTTTCGCCTTTTTCCTGAACTTCTTTTCCGTGAGCTTCCTCTGCCGGTTTTCGTATTCTTTCACGATTTCCTTGCTCATTGGTTTGGCATTTTTGCCGTTGGCATAGACATCGTGGAAGGATTCGGCAAAGAATTCAACCGGCGCTCTTCTGCCGTACCTTGATGTATGACCGGCCTCGAAAAGTTTGCTGCGTTCGGTATCGATCTGCCCCTGCTTAACAGGGAGCTTTCCCCTGACCCTTGTATCCTTGTCAAAGTATCTGATTTTAAGCTTTTGTTTATCTGTCAGGACATTAGTATTTTTTATCACCGATTTGATGATGGCATCCTCATTGACGCCCTGATTCTGGTCAAGAATATTCTGTATCCGGCTTCCGTTGTCCGGCAGCAGTGAAGCCAGCCCATGTCCCATCTCATGGGTCCCGGCATAATCATAGTTCGGCGCGTTGAACCGCTTTTCTTTCAGGTCTTCTGAAAGAAACTTTGCACGCTCTGCATCCGCTCCTTCACGGTCAAAATGGGCATTATAGCCAAATTCGATTTTGTCCTGTCCACCTGCAGAGCCTAAGGTTTCCATTTGAGCACCATTTTTCGGATCCATGGTTTTCATGTCTCCGATGTTGTCCCGCAGTTCAGGATAATCATAGACGACCCGGGCCATGTGTTTCAGCTTCTTTTTGAAGAGGGACACATCCGGTTTCGACTTGTATTCATCTATATATCTTCCTGACGGATTTCCCGTATATGCGGCAAAAATGCGGTAAGCTTCCTTCTCGTCCGCTGCCCCGTCTATCTCTTTCTGGATCTTTGCAAGTTCCGGGATATTGTTGGGGTTGAAGACTTTTTCATCCTTTTCATCGCCGGGCATGTCTGTTTCATAAGCACGTTTGTGCTCAGTATTCGCATGATCATATTTCGGAGGCTGATCGATGAGTGATGTTTTTATTGCAACATCTTCCAGCCCGTAGTTTCCCAGCCGCTTGGAAAGAAGTTTGATAAGCTCCTCATATTCAAAAGCGACATCTTTGGCAACATCTTTGTTGGAGATGTCTTTCTGCATGATCGTACTCAGGATGCCTTTTGAGCTGTAATCCTTTCCGGAAGCCACGCTCAAAAATTCAATACCTTTTTCTTTCGTATAGGCACTGTTTTTTCCCGCGCCTTTTTTGATCATTTCTTTCAGTGTCTTTTCCATGCGGTTATAGACTCTTCTGCCCATGTCCGAGCTGAAGATCTGTGTCAGCATCCGCTGGACATCCGAATCCTTCAGAGCGTAATTGGGTTTGATCTCCACATCATCGGCATTTTCCCCTCTTGACGGGAGCAGCTGTACCGAGCCCATGGGCATGGACTCGGAGACGTTCCCGTGTACCGCGCCCTGCTGGACGGTGTGGACCAGTTCATGGGCTGCGACTTTCGGATCAAAGCCGCCTTTGCCGAAGTAGATATCGCTGCCCTGTGCCCAGGCACGTGCGCCCATTGCCTTGCTTCTGCTCATACTCAGGGAGTCGCTGTGGAATTGCACATTGGAAAAATCCGCACCCAGCCGGCTGCCCATTTCCCGCATGACTTCATCCGGGGTCGTTGCGGTAACTCCTTTGGATAGCGTGTCTGCTTCATTCTCCGCCCGCTGATCTTCCATGATTCGCATGACAAGGGAGTTGGGTAATGTCTTATTTTTCGATTTTTCTGCCCGAACATCCGGAGTCTTGTCCGGAGTTCTTTTTTTCCGGCTGAGTTTTCTTTTGGCAAATGTGTATCCCATATGAACCTGCTTTCGTCTTCAAACTATTGACAGTAACGATTAAGCTGTTAATGATTATAAATCATTTACAAATTTTCAGCGGCCGGAACCTGATATCAGAACCTGAACATGTCGAGGAATCTTTGGAATAAACCCGGCTTATTCTTCTTCTGCTGGAGGAAGAAATTCTTTTTTGTCGCTTCGGTGCGGCGTTTTTCGTATTGCTTGAGGATCTGAACACTCATTGCTTTCGCGTCCTTGCCATGGGCGTAAACATCAGAAACAGCTTCGGCGAAGAATTCAGAAGCATCTTTGGCACCGTATTCGGAAGTCTGCCCGATCCTGGCAAATCCGGTCGCTCCAGGATCGGCCTCTTCCCATACGTTTTTCTTTGTAAATGTTTCTTTGGTTTTCACATTTGCATAATCCATGGGCAAACCGTTGTGCATATACGCTTGAGAGGCGGCACCCCTCAGCATCCTGCTTTCCGGCTGATGGTAAGCATTATCGCCAATGGCCTGCATTTCATCTTCAGGATCCAGCAGCGTGGAGGCCAGAACATGACCTAATTCATGTGTACCGGCATAATCCCTGTGAGTCATGAGTTTGTTATGATATCTTGCATCCCAATCCATATGGGACCGTTCATCCTCTCCCTCCTGACCCTGCCTGTCCATCCACGCGTTGTAATGCATCGTTGCTTTATGCCGGTATCCCAGGGTCCCTTCAGTGCCCATGATCGCTTGATTGTCTCTTTTTTCCTTTTTGCCGGTGTTTTTATTGACGACTGTTTCGGTCTTTGACATGGTCTTCATATCGCCGATGCTGCCGCGAAGCTCCGGATAATCAATAACGACCCGAGCCATGTGCTTGAGCTTCTTTTTGAGCATGTTCACATCCAGGTTTTTTGCTGCCCCGGCACTGTCCTTGAACACTCCTTTGGCATTGCCGGCGAAGGATGCGAATATTTTGTATGCTGTTTTTGCGTCATTTGCGTGGTCGATCTTCTCCTGGACTTCTGCCAGTTCCGGGTCTTTCGTCAGATTGAAGACCATCTCATCTTCTTTATCTTTGCTGTGGTCTTCCAGTTCCCAGGCGCGTTTGGCACGGGTTTCTTTCGTGCTGCGGGTGTGCTGGTATTTTGCCGGCCGGCTGTTCATCTGGTTTTCGACCGCGATCTCTTCAATGCCGAATTCACCCAGCCCCTGCGTGAGAAATTTGAAGAAATACTTGTATTCGTAGGCACGTTCTTTGGCATTATCTTTGGACTCAAGCGGTTTGCCTGCGATCTCCTGCAGGATCTCTTTTCCCCCGTGGACGCGGTTGGCTCCTTCGACAAGGAAATGGACCGCAGTCTCCGGTGAATAATTCTGGACCGGTTTTCCCGCCCCTTTCTCTCATAACCTCTTCCGGGGTGCTTGAAGTCATGCCCTGAGAGAGCCGGTCAGCTTCTTTTTCCGCAGCCGGATCCTGCATTATGCGGTTCACAAGACTGTTCGGCAATGATGCCGGTTTTTTTTGCCCATCCGTAATTGTGGCTCATCAGACCGGGACTTTACCATATTTTGTTCCTTGATATATTTTTTCATCTGTTTTTCCAATTCTCATCGATGACAATACCCTTCGGCAGCCATTGCCTCGGGAAACTTTCCCCGGAAACAGGATAAGTTTCATTTTTTATTCAGTAATCTTATTTTATATCTATTTTTGCTTATGGAATCCTTTTTTTTCGGGTTCCGCCGCTCAATATGATTATGGGCTTTATCGAATATAATAATTATTACACTTTATAACACTGATCAGTAAAATTCAATGCCGCACCGGCTGAATGTAACAGCGTTTATGTTCTGATGATATATCTGCGGCCATTACTGTGCTTCAAAAAGATATTTCGGGTCAAAATGGGATGTCTTATCATCCCATATTGTCCGGGCTTCAAAATGCAGATGCGGGCCTGAGCTGTATCCGGTAGAGCCGGAAAAGCCGATCACATCTCCCCTGGATACTCTTTGGTTATTGCGTACATTGAAGGATTCAAGGTGGGCATAAAGGGTAGCACGGCTGTCGGGATGCTGGATGATCACACAGCAGCCGAATCCGCCTTTCGTGCAGTTGGCTGCCATTACCGTACCATCCGCGCTTGAGAGTATTCTTGTACCTTCCGGACACGCATAGTCGATTCCGGTGTGTATGTCATCAACGGGCATCCCGGGAATGTGGTTGCCGTATTCCTGAGTGACGGGATAAGTGCCTGTAAATGGCTGCGCGTAGATTATTGATTCTGCGGTGGGATATGACGGTGTTTTCTGTAAAGACAGCTTTTTGTCTGTTTCCGCCAGAACGGTCAGGGTAATAAAGATCTCATCGCCGACAGGCGTCGGAGATGGCTTGCTGATCAGTAGTTCGGGTGTTGGTGTGGCTGTGCGTGCGGCAGGGACTGAAGGCGGTTTATCATTTACCTGCTGTCTGGTATTGGTACAGCCGGATACGAGAGCGAACATAGAAAACAGAACCGCCGCAGAGAAGAGCTTAATTTTTTTTGCTGTGATATAATACCGGATCATCAGTGTTTCCCATATGCACCTGTTCCTGTCTGAAAATGGCAGGCAGAACTACCCGCGCGGCACCAACCTTTTTAGAGAGTTTATAGCCTTATCGAAAAAAAAGTGCTCTATTATTGTCAGCAAAATTGCAATATGGAATGCAGTTTTTAATTAGAAGACTTTTATTATCCTGCAGCAGATTTGCCAAACCGCTGTAATTGAATGGGGAATTCTTTCGACAAATGTGCCGGAAGGATTCCCCACGGTTAAAACTAAGGAAGATGATTATAAAGACTGCTGCAGCCGGTTCATTTCACCGGATCGCGGGTCATTTTATCTGTTTGAAGGCTTCAGCTGCCGCGTCGGTGAACAGTTCGGTAAGAGCCTTTTTCGTAATACTCTCATCCGCAAGGATTTTGAGGGATATCGTTGCTGTATCGCCCTTTTTTGTTACCTTCAGCGAATCAATTGAAGCTTTCGAATCAGAAGATTTTTTCGTTGATGAGGATGCTTTTTTCTTTGCGGCCGCTTTCAGTTTCGGGTCGACGAAGAGCAGATAGACACCCAGCATCTTCTTGGCTGTGGATGCGGAAACGCGTGCATTTTTCGCAAACCAGTTCAGGGCATTCTTTTGCTGATCAGCTGTCTTGAATCCCAATTTTCTCAGGGCATCCGGATATACTGCTTCAGCAATGGAAAGACAGGTGTCGACATATTTCGCGTCATTGAGCCAGGATTTCAGTTTGGTAGTCGGTTTGCCGTCATTCTTGAGAAGGCCCAGCAGCGCCAAAGCGGGAAGAACATAATCTTTGACTGAATCCGCTTTCAAACCGGTCACTTTGGACAATGTTGAAACAGTGACTTCATCCGGAACTTCTTTCTGAAACTCATCACGAATAGCCCAATAGGTTTTTTCGCTGAATTGCGGGAATTCAAGTTCCGGCATCAGTTTGGAAATCAGGTCGTCGCTTTTGCTTTTCTTTTTTCTGGAAGAGCTGCTCTTCTTTTTACTTCCGGAAATAGCATTTGCAGCTACGTCAACCACAGTTTCCAGGTTAATACCGCTGTTCCCGATCAGGTCCGCGGCTACGTCGATCAGTGAATTTTTTGGATTCGTGTTTTTCTCTGCCATTAGATCACTCCTTATCAGAATCATTGCGGATCATCCGCATAATATCGTTCAATCGATTCAGGTCTCAGGGAACGGAAACCAGTCCTGCAATGAGACAGATTTCAGATCCATGATCACTGATTCCCTGTGACATCTTTTGTTCAATTATGTTATTTATTTATATCACATTTGCTCCTGGAAAATATACAGAACTTATAATTTCGCCTTTTTCTCTTTCATGACCTCTTCCGCAATGTCTTTAATACCGGTTTGTAAAAGTTCATCATTTCCGCATGTTCTTTTTTCGGCTCGTCTTCGCCTGGATATACTCAGTCGTAATCAGCAAAGACCATAGTAAAATTATGATCATGATCTGTCACACCTGAGTGACGGAGGAAGAAAGAGCAGGAAGATGATGGAAGCAAATGAAATGCTAAATACAGGACAAATCCCCGGGCTGGACAGGCTGGTTTCACGTATTTTTTTCGGAACAGCGAATCCCCCTGTTTCAACGGATGAGTATGCAGCTGGCGAACTTTTTGACCGGATGCTGGCATGCGGCGTCGATGCTTTTGACTGCGCAAGAAGTTATGGCAGGGCGGAAAACGCGCTGGGTAAATGGATGGGGTCACGCGGAAACCGGGAGCAGGTGACAGTACTCAGCAAGTGCGGTGACATCCGGGATGGGATCGTGCTGGTCAACCGCAGTGTGATCACAGAGCAGCTTCATCAGAGTCTGGATGCTTTGCGGACGGATCATATCGATATTTATCTGCTTCACAGGGATGATCCGAATACGCCCGTTGAGGAATATATCGACACGCTGAATGAATTTCAGAGCAGCGGAAAAATCAGGGTATTCGGCGTTTCAAACTGGACGCATCAGCGCATTGAGACAGCCAACCGCTATGCAGCATCCCACGGGCTGAATGGATTTTCCGTGTCGAGCCCGAATTACGGGCTGGCGCGGCAGCTGGAAGACCCGTTTGGAGGCGGCTGTGTGACGCTTTCCGGTCCGGAAAATGCAGATGCCAGAGACTGGTATATCAGAAATCAAATGCCTGTCATCTCCTACTCCAGTCTTGGACGGGGCTTTTTCAGCGGCCGCTTCAAATCTTTTGATTATGAGTCAGCCCGCCGGGTTTTGGATATTTACGCTCAGAAAGGCTGTCTTTATGAAGAAAATATGCAGCGCTTGCAGCGGGCGGAGATCCTTGCGGAAAAATATGGCTCATCCGTTTCTGAGATCGCGATGCGCTATGTTTTCAGCAGTCCGATGAATGTTTATGCGGTTGTCAACACGACTTCGGCGGAGCGGATGAAAATGAATCTCCGGGCAGCTGTTTATCCTTTAAGTCCTGAAGACATAAATTACCTCGAAACCGGAAACCGGTTTCCTGAACCGAACAGTTATTCTTTCGAAAAATAAGAAATCCGGAACCGGAAGAAAAATGGGACTGCCGCAAATTATAAATTTGAAAAGCCATCGGGAGGGAGTGCTTCGCAGGCGCGTCCCGGTTAATTCAGTCGGGGAACACGCGCTGAGCAAGCTCACGCGTGTTCCCCGACACCCCTGTATAAGCTGCTGAATCACTCCGTTGATGATACGATTATTCAGATGATTCCCCAAAACAAAAGATGCGCCGTTTCGCGATATTTGAAGGCGCCAAAGCCGGCGGGTGACTGAAGGTCAGCCCGACCGGCCCCGGCAATATCTCCATGGTGCGGGAAGTTCTCCTGCCGGCACCGCCCGCTATTGAGGAGCATTTGCTTTTGATGGTATTTCTGAAAAAGGCTGTCGTACACCTGAAAGAAGTTGTGCGACAGCCCCGTATACATATTTATTTGCTTTTGAGTACGTTTTCGCACGGGCATCATCAGCCCGCAAATCGTAATATCAGATCATTTACTCGGCAGTAAAGATAACACTCACTGTCGCATTGACAATCAGTTTTGCGGCCTGTACAACTGTACCCGTGTCTGCTGCGCTTTCAATGAAATCCGCTCTTTTTGCATAGACGTTCCCGATGCTGTTATCATAGCTGTTCACGCTGCCTTCTGATATGAGTTCTATTCCGGTGATTTCCAACCCGGATGCTTCAGCCATTACTTCCGCTTTATTTTTTGCATCTTCAACGGCAATTTTCAGAGCCTCTTTTTTTGCATCTTCTGTGTCTGATGCGGAAAAGGATATCCCGTTCAGTGTATTGGCTCCGGCCGCAAACGCAGCATCTATCAGGGAGCCGACACTTTCCATATCTGTGACCCTGATGGCAAGTGTGGAGCTCGCGTCATATGCGGCAAGACTCTCCTGGTCGTTCTGATAGTCATACAGGGCATAGATGTTAATAAATTCAGTGGTGATATTTTCTTCCTTCACGCCCTGCACGATCAACGCTTTGCGGATCGCGGAGATGGATTCATTGACCTTTTTCTGCGCTTCCAGCACATCCTTGTTGCGTGCATTGACTCCCAGGGAGATAACGGCGGTGTCCGCACTGACCTTTATCTCACCGGTACCGTTGACTGTGATCTTCGTTTCAGCTGAAACTGAAGCAGCTGCCGCGAGCATGATCAGGGCAATGATTAATAAAAACAGTTTTTTCATATTTATTTCCTTTCTAATGACTTGCGTCATATTCACTTTGACGATGATCAATGCTGAAAAGTTTCCTCACTGACCAATTGTTTTGCGATTTGAGACATTCTCTCCGCTGCATGATCGAAAAAAGTTTTATAGGCATCGCAATAGCGGTTTTTTGTAAAGTTCTGAGATCTGTCTCTGAGACATCCGCCGCGGCAAAGCGCGTACCACTGGCAGGTTCGGCAATGCTCATGAATGATCATTGAAAGTGAAATGAACGACCTTTGTTTTTCATTTTGCGCAAAGGGATCATCGTCATAAATATTGCCGATGCGTCTTTCTTCCGTGCAGTAAAAATCACAGGGAAAAAGGTCACCGTTTGCCTCCAGAACAAAATAGCTGCCGCACACGCCGCACATTGCGCAGTTTTCCGGCTGTTCACCCATTAATATCCGGATATAGTTATCGATATGACGTACCGAAATATAGCAGCCCTTTTTCCAATCCTCATACCAGAGATCAAAGCAGCGTTTAAGGAAAAAAGCATAAATATCAGCGGAAAGAGAAATGCCCATCCCTTCATCAACTAAAGGAATGAACTGCAAAAATCTGAAATCATGCTTCTTGAAATATTGCCAGGTGTTTTCAATATCCATGGCGTTTTTATCATCGATCACTGACAGAATGTTAAAATCCACACCGGATTTTCTGAGTGCTGAAATACCGTTCAGGATCTGAGGCAGGACGCTGCGGCTGTTTTTATCCAATCTGTAACGGTCGGTTGTTCTGCGTCCGCCATCCAGTGAGACTCCGAGGAGAAAGTGATTCTCCCTGAAAAATTCTGCCCACGCATTGTTGATCAGGATCCCGTTGCTCTGCATCCCGTACGAAACCGGTACTGAAAGGTTTTGTCTGACCCGGTCTGTGAAGCAACGGAAAAAATCAAGCCCCGCAAGGGTCGGTTCACCGCCCTGGAACAGGATATTTACGGCTGATGCTCCGTATTCGCGTATCCTCCGAATGAGCATATCGACCGTTTCCCGGGACATGATATTATTATCCCTTGCCCGGCTGGCAGATTTGTAAAAGCAGTATGTGCAATTTATATTGCACAATCCCGCGGCAGGTTTTATCAGTAAAGTCAGGTTTTTCATCATTTTTTTATGAAATAAGTATAATACATTGGGAAACAGTATTCATTAGAAATTGAAAATGGTGGAGTGAAAATGGGTAAGCCGAATGTTATAGTCATCCTGACTGACGATCAGGGATACGGAGATTTAGGCTGTATGGGATCAGCCGATCTCAAAACGCCGAATCTTGATGCGATTGCGGAAAGCGGGGTCCGGTTTACCTCCATGTATTCGGCTTCCCCGGTCTGTTCACCTTCAAGAGCAGCGCTGCTCACGGGAAGATATCCCGGCAACGCGGGTGTGAGAGCCATTCTGGCAGGACATCGCAAGGCAAGCGGACTGACGCCAAAAGTACCTACGATCGCAGCTGCTCTGAAAAAAGAGGGGTATGTGACGGGCATCTGCGGTAAGTGGCATCTGGGTCTGAAAGAGGAGTGCCGTCCAAACGCCAACGGATTTGATGAATTCAGCGGTTTTATGGCCGGCTGTCTGGACTATTATTCCCATATTTTTTATTACGGGATGGCTGACGGCGGGTCGAACCCGACCCATGACCTGTGGGAAAATGAAAATGAGGTCTACGCTAACGGTGAATATCTTACCGAAAGGATCACAAGAAAATCCGTTGATTTCATCCAAAGACATAAGGACGAACCGTTTTTTTTGTTTGTATCTTATAACGCGCCGCATTATCCGATGCATGCACCGCAAAAGTATCTGGACCGCTTCCCTGATCTGCCATGGGACAGAAGGATCATGGCTGCCATGATCAGTGCAGTTGATGACGGTGTGGGAGAAATCAGAGACACACTCGAAAACCTCGGGCTTGCAGACAACACGATGATTTATTTTCAGAGCGACAACGGTCCGTCACGGGAAAGCCGGAATTGGCTTGATGGTACGGAAGATCCCTATTACGGCGGAACGACCGGAAAATTCTCCGGACATAAATTCAGCCTCTTTGAAGGCGGGATCCGTGTACCGGCGTTGTTTTGCTGGGGAAGCAGGATCAAACCGCGCACTGTTGAAACGCCCCATATCGCAGCAGACATTTTCCCGACTATTCTGGAAGGATGCGGTGGAGACCCCGGTGCATACAGGATCGATGGCAAAAGTCTCCTCCCCATGCTGCTGAATGATGCGGATTGTACGCATGATTATCTTTTCTGGGAAATGGAAGGACAGAACGCGGTGAGGTATGGAAACTACAAGCTTGTTCTTAATGGCAGACTGACAGAAGCGGAAGGTCCCCGTGCTCCGGTCTTCCTCTCTGACCTCAGCACGGATCCGGGTGAGAAAGTCAATCTCGCAGAAGAGATGCCCGGGCTTTGTGAAGAGCTTAAATCCGCTGTGCTGGCATGGCGGGAAGGGATCGAAGATACCTGGAACAGGGAGTTCGCAGCCAACTACAGCCTGACACGATAAAGCTGTCCGCGGATACCGATCCCGGTACCTTGTGAAAGAAAACCCCGCGGGGCTCCGCGGGGTTTTCTTTCATAGTCCCATCTTTGTCATGATCCCGTCTGTGGTTACACCCGGGTGGGTAAGATAAAGCCGTGCGATTTGTTCCGCGATTGCCGGGTCGATCCCGTATTTTTCAGCAATATCGTTTTTACCCCGTCCCTTTTCGAGTTCTTTCACGACGATTTCAATTTGTGATCTGATATCTGCAGGATCGATTTTGGAAGATGAGGCGTTGTTTGGAATGTCGATCCTTTTCATACTGATCCGGCCTTTCTCTATTATTGCCGCTGCCATGGTGATTTTCTGATGAAATCTGCGCGGCCCGCAGCTGCCGGGATTGATCATCAGCGTCTTTCCCTGTTGTGTTTCCGAATACTGGTGGCTGTGTCCTGTTACAACAAGATCATAAAGCCCCAGATCTTTGGGCAGGTCTTTTTTCTTGTGAGTGATATAGATCCGAATACCTTCTAATTCGAAATCAAGAAAGGACGGCATTTCTTCCGCCCATTCCTTATCCGCGTTACCCCTGACAGCATATACAGGGGCTGTCAGCTGCAGCCGGTCAAGGATCTTTTGACTGCTGATATCACCGGCATGAAGGATCGCATCAGCATCCGAAAGTGCTGAGAGTACTTCAGGACGCAGAAGGTCATGTGTATCAGAGATAATTCCAAGTTTCATAAAAATCTCCGGAGTAAAGATGTTTCTGTTGTGATTTTTAATGCCACGCGATATCTGTTACTCAGCGGAGGTATCAACCGTTTCGTTCATATGTGTCGTATCGTAGGTTTCAGGAAATTGGACACCGTTCAGGACCCAGACATCAGAAAGATCAGGCGTCTTATCCTCTCCGACACGGCAGACCAGAAAATCTCCGTCTCCGTGAGGCGCATTCGGGAGATTTGTATGCAGGATATCTCCCCAGGCTGTTTCAACAGTCACGGAAATCGTTTTCGGAACAAACATGGCGAAATTTGTATCAGGCGAGGGAATTGTTTTGAGGTCAATAAAGACATCCTTTTCCGCAAAGTCTTTTTCACTCAGCTTGCTGCCATCGGTCTTGGTATATGTGGATATGACTTTGGGAAGCTTTGACGCCCACATTTCACCGAGTGTCCCCTTCAAAATGACGGTAACGCCGTCATCCGTAACGGTGTAATCAGTCACTTCCAGTTCATTATGGAAGGATGTTTCCTTTGAGACCATCATTCCCTGAACGGAATATTCCTTTTTGCCGGTCAGGAACCATTCCCCGCTGCTTTTTTCGAGGTATTCTTCTAATGTCATAACTGTCTGTCCCGGAGCATATTCGATTTCGTTGTCATCTGCAAATGACGGCACAATAAAAACTGTCAGCAGGACTGCCAATAAAAAGATGATGAGATTTCTCTTCTGAATTATCATATGGCATGAATGATCTCCTTTAAAACATGTCAGTTTCAATTTTTATTCTACAATAGCCGGAAATAATTGTCAATGGTTTTATCAGCGGCCTCATTGTGATCAGGTACTTCCGACCGTTCAGCTGCTTTCGCGGATGATCAGTTCATTTTTGAGGCAGATGCGTGTTGAAGGATATCCCGGATCTTCTATATATCTGCACAGCAGGTCCATTGACTCCGCGCCCAGATGGTAGGGATCAACATGTACCGTTGTCAGTGAGGGGTGGCAGAAGGACGCCATTTCAACATCGTCGTAACCTGTAACAGCTACATCCTGCGGAACACGGAAACCCTTTTGCTTCAGCGCCCTGCAAACTCCGATGGCGATATCATCCGTCGCGCATACGATTGCCCGGGGCATTTTTCGGAAGGGAAGCAGCTTCAGCAATGTCTTTTCAGCGGTATCTATATGTGCTGAAGGGACAATGATCGGCGTGCCAAACCGCTGCAGCCCCTGCCGTCCAAAACGGGATAAAATGGACGGGTTCGGCGGGTAGGAATCCTCGAGATCGTATTTTGGCAGATCCGGATTTGCAAAGGGATGCAGACCGTTCTGTTCCAGCGCGTCAATATAGGCAAAAAAGCGCGGCATATAGCATGGGTGGGAAAGGCGGCATGAGATAAAGGCAATGTCTTCATAGCCTCTTTCTTTGATCAGATGGGTCATGATCTTCGTCATCCCGCCGTAATCATCATCCGTGACCATGCCGACATTTTCCAAACCTGTTTCATTCTGGATCAGGACGACCGGGATATTGCGGCTTTGAAAGACTTTGATGAAAGGATCCGGTGCACGGGAGGAAAGAAGTGCGCCGTCAATACTGTCATTAATAAACCCTTCCTCAAAGTGATCGTTTCTTCTGGTCGTCGCACCCAGGACAACATGATAACCGCGGGCTTTTGCCCGTTCCATGAACCCGTCCAGCGCCGGTCCGTAAAATGTGTGTTCAAAAAAGGGCCGGCTTTTATGAAGCAGAAGAAAGCCGACAAGATTGAAATGCCGGCGTGCGATCGCCTGTGCCATGGTGTTCGGGTGATAGTCGTACATCCGTGCGATCCCCATGATGCGGTCCAGTGTTTCCTTCTGAAGCATCTCCGGACGTGAAAAAGCCCGGGAGACTGTGCTTTTTGACACTCCCGCCAGTTTTGCGATATCCACCATCCGTTTAGCCATAATTCTGTCCTCTTCCGAATAATTCCTGTCGAATTTATTAATACCATCTTTTTCCCAAAGGGGTGATATTTTTTTGTATTTTCAGAGGCGGGATCGTTTGTAAAAGAACTGAAATCCGAATCTGAATACTGACATTCATAACATTGATGAAACCGGTTGCATAACTTATAATGCGGTATGACAGATTGAAAATATTAATGGAGGTTATATATGAAAAAAGTCTTAGTAATCGTTTTGACTGCTCTTTTGACACTCAGTATCGCTGCTGTACATGCTGAAGGTACTGAATTCAAAGAGGCACCGATGCTGGCTGAAAAGGTCGCGGCCGGTGAACTGCCGCCGGTGGAAGAACGTCTTCCCAAGCCTGAGGATGTCTTTGTCGTTACAAACCTGAAAAACGGTGATATGCTGGACATCGGTACCTATGGCGGAACGCTCACCAAAGCGGTCACAAAGGTCGGCAACTGGGAACTCTGCCGTTCTACGACACTGGAACGCCCGGTCGACTTCGATACCACCGGTGCTCCCTTCAACAACGTGCTTAAGTCCATCGAATCCAATGAAGATATGACTGAATGGACAATGCACCTGCGCGAGGGAATGAGATGGTCTGACGGCGAACCCTTCACGGCTGATGACATAACCTTCTGGTATTATATGCTCCATAAGAACAATTATGATGGTCTGGCATACTGGGCTGCCCTGTTCCAGGTCATTGACGGTGAAGAAGTCTGGGCTGAAGTTGAAAAGATCGATGATTATACCGTGAAATGGACCTTTGCTCAGCCGCAGTTCCGTTCCAACTTTGTTGATACCGGCGACCTGAAATGGTTCTGGGCTCCGAAGCATTTCTGGGAAGACAAGGTCCCATCATCCTATTACATGGAAAACCCGATTTGGCCGGATACCGGTTTGTCTGATGAAGAAGTCATGGCAAAATTCATGGAAATCGGTATGGAACTGGATTCTGTTAAAGCCTGCGGTAAGTCCGGTTACTATTTCTGGAATCATCCTCAAATGCCGACAATTTCCGCTTATATCACGATGAATGAAAAGAACGACCCGCTGGTGAAGATGGTCCGCAATCCGTACTACTGGAAGGTCGACGCGGCAGGCAATCAGCTGCCTTATATTGATGAAATGGATTTCCTGATCGTCAACAACAGTGACCAGGCCATCCTGATGCTGGAATCCAACGATTCCGATGTGGACTATATCGTTGCGAACATTAAAGATGTTATTGCCATCGAAGATGCTATGGGTGATGGTGTTGAACGTCATGAACTGACCTCCACATACTGGGGCGATGGTCAGCTTTACTTCAACCTGACAAACAAGAATCTTGAAATGCGTGATCTTGTCAACAACAAGAGCTTCCGCATTGCCCTTTCTATAGGTGTTGACCGTGATCAGGTCGTAAACCTGTGGTACGACGGACTGACCGAACCGGCAAATGCCGCTCCGGAATATCCGAACTTTGGCTATAACGAAGAATGGGCGCTGCGCTATACTGAATATGATCCTGAATCGGCAAAGAAACTGTTGGCGGAAGACTGCGGCCTTGTGATGGGCTCTGACGGCTGGTTCCACTTCCCGGGCTCCGGTGATAAGGTCTCCCTGAGCGTTGTCTGCGGTAAGACCGATGCGGCGACAGCTGAAAAATATGCCGTCCTGAAACAGTACTGGGATGCCATCGGTATCGAAATGAACCTGAATCAGGCAGATAACTATAACACCATCTGCGACTCCAACGAAGGCTGGGATGCCGCCTGGGGTGAGAACGAAGTCAGCGGCTACAAGATCGAGTCCCGCCCGAAGCAGTTCATCCCGCTGAATCTGGCCGCGACCTGGTACAGCTTCTATGACACCAGGGGATCAGCCTACAATCCGGAATTCTTCGATCTTGATGGCGACCTGCTCAAGCTCTACGAGGTTTATCAGGAATGGCTGCAGATCCCGGAACTGACTGACCGCGATGAAAAGGAACTTGAAATGATGCAGATCCTGATCGACAACACCTGGTTCCTTGCTTACAGCACGACCCCGAGTGAATATTATATGGTTCGCTCCGGTATCGGCAACTGGCCGGAATCCATGCTGAACGAAGATAAATTCAACTTCCAGATGCAGTTCGGCTTCAATACCCTGTATTTCAAATAAAACGCGGATGAATTACTGATACAAGTACAAGGATGGGGATGGCATTCCATTCCCATCCTTCTTTAAAGGAAATGCTTATGAACGGAGAGAAGACAAAAGAGACGACCGGCTTTTGGGAAGATGTAAAAAGTTTTTTCCGCAGCGATCTGGTATCTTATATCATCAAGCGGATCCTGGCGATCTTTCCCAGCCTGCTGCTTATCTCCTTTGTTATTTTTATTGTGATCCAGCTGCCGCCGGGAGATTATGTGTCTGCCTATATTGCCAAGCTGCAGGGGCAGGGTGAACAGATGCCTCCCGAAGTCATTGCGCAGCTGAGGGAAGATTTTGATCTTGACAAACCGTTTTTGCTTCAATATTGGAGCTGGATCAAAGGAATCATCTGGACGCCTTCCAACACATCCTGGTACCGTCTTTACCATTCCCACCATAACTGGAAATATTCCTTTTCCGAGGGCAAACCTGTCTGGACGGTGATCAAAGAATATCTTCCTCTGACGGTCGGGCTGACCCTTTCCGTCATGATATTTCAGTATCTTGTTTCGATCCCGCTGGCAGTTTATTCTGCCACACACCAGTATTCATTGGGAGATTATCTGTTATCCTTTATCGGTTTCATCGGAGCGGCAGTGCCGGGTTTCATCCTGGCTATCATTTGTATGGTTCTGGCATACAAATGGACCGGGAATCCGATGGTTGGCCTGTTTTCGAAGGAAATGCTGGAAAATGGTATCCACTGGAATAACCTCGGAGAATTCCTGAAGCGGCTGATCATCCCGTTCATTGTCCTCGGGCTGGGCGGTACCTGCGGAACGATCCGTTCGATCCGGGCTCAGATGCTGGATGAGATCAGCCAGCCTTATACGCTGACAGCCCGGGCAAAAGGTGTATCGGAATCGAAGATCATCTGGAAATACTGCTTCCGGGCGGCGATCAATCCCACGGTTACCAGTCTGGGAACATCCCTGTCCCACCTGTTTTCCGGTTCGACTGTTTCCGCGATGGTTCTGAACATCATGATCCTGGGACCGGTCCTTTACGAGGCGCTGCTTTCGCAGGATATGTATCTGGCCGGCGCGATCGTCATGGTTCAGGCGTTCCTGGTAGAGGTAGGCATTCTGCTTGCGGATATCGGGCTTGCGTTCCTTGATCCGCGCATACGTTTTTCAGGAGGCAGCAGATAATGGCAAAAAACAATCAATCCAAAGAAGCTTATTATGTTGCCTCTCAATGGCAGCTGATGGGGCGGAAGCTGAAGCAGCATAAGCTGGCCCGCATTTCTATGGTGATCCTTGGCATCCTGTATTTCTTTGCGCTTTTCGGCAACTTCATTGCGCCTTACGGAACCATTGAATTTGATTCGATCTATAAAGACAGCAGTCCGACAAAGATCCATTTATATCATGAAGGAGAAAAGGTCGGCCCTTTTGTTTACAAGCTTTCCAAGATCTCGGATAAAAAGACGCTGCGGGTCACGATTTCCGAAGACACGAGCGAATATTACCCCGTTCATTTTTTCACCCATGGAGAGCCCTATAAAGTATTAGGGTTTATTCCCTGTGACCTGCACCTTTTCGGTGTCGGTGAGGGCAGCAGCGGCGGAAAGGGTGCCCGGATATACCTTTTTGGCGGGGACAGTCTGGGAAGGGATATTTTCTCCCGGATATTCCTGGGATCCCAGATCTCACTGACGATCCCGTTTGTAGCGGCTGCCATCAGCCTGTTTCTCGGTGTATTGCTCGGGGCGGTTTCCGGTTATTTCGGCGGCAGGGTCGACTTTATCATACAGCGATTGATCGAGGTGATCAGCGCGGTTCCGCAGATCCCGCTGTGGCTGGCTCTTTCCGCTGCTATTCCTGCGGGAATTTCCACCATTCAGATCTATTTTTATATGACGATCATCCTCTCCTTCATTAACTGGACCGGTATGGCACGGACGGTGCGCGGAAAGTTCCTTTCACTGAAAAATGAGGACTTTATTATGGCAGCTCAGCTTTCCGGTGTTTCCACCTGGAACATCATCTGGACGCATATGGTTCCCGGCTTCCTGAGTTACCTGATCGTTTCCGTGACGAGAAGCATTCCTTCTTCAATTATCGGTGAGACCTCCATGTCATATCTTGGTCTCGGCATCAAACCGCCAGCGACCTCCTGGGGCGTCATGCTGCAGGAGACCAGCTCGGTCACCAACATTGTTTCACATCCGAACAAGCTGATCCCCATCATCTTTGTGACTGTCACGGTTTTGGCATTCAACTTTTTCGGCGACGGGCTGCGCGATGCGGCTGATCCGTATAAATAAAAAGGGGCAAGATCATGGATGAAAACAGCATTTTAGAAATAAAGGATCTGAATATCAGTATATCCATGCATGAGGGACTTCTGACCCCTGTCCGCGGAGTCAATTTTGATATGAAGAAGGGGGAAACCGTAGGTTTGGTGGGAGAATCCGGCTGCGGAAAATCCCTGACCTGCCGCGCGATCCTTGCGATCAATGACAAAAAGTGCAGGGCATCGGGAAAGATCCTTTACAACAGCGACGAAAAAGGTGAAATCGATCTGCTGATGCTGGATCCGCGCGGGAAGGATATCCGTGCTATCCGCGGGAAGGATATCGCGATGATCTTCCAGGAGCCGATGGTGGCTTTTTCTCCGCTTTATACGATCGGCAACCAGATCACCGAAGCCACCCTGCTGCATATCACGAAGGATAAGCAGAAAGCAAAAGAGATCAGCCTTGATGTGATGAAAAAGGTCGGTATTGCCAATGCGGAAAAACGTTACAATCAATATCCGCATGAGTTTTCCGGCGGGATGCTGCAGCGTGCGATGATTTCCATGGCACTGGTTTGCAACCCGAAGATCCTGATCGCAGATGAGCCGACGACCGCTTTGGACGTCACCATACAGGCACAGATCCTGGAGCTGATGAAAGAGATGCAGAAGGATTTTAACATGGGCATTCTCTTCATTACCCATGACCTTGGTGTGGTGGCGAAGATGTGCGACCGGGTGAATGTGATGTATCTGGGGAAAATCGTGGAGTCGGGAACGACGGAAAAGATTTATGAGGATCCGGAACATCCATATACGAGGGGGCTGATGGGATCCGTCCATAAGATCGGTCAGAAAAAGACGGAACGGCTCTTTTCCATCGAAGGAACGGTTCCGCTGGCGATGAACCTGCCCCGTGCCTGCGGTTTTTATGAGCGCTGCGATGCCCGCATCGAAGGGCTTTGTGACCGGGAGGAACCGGATCTGGTGGAGGTAGCTCCGGAGCATTGTGTCGCCTGTTTTGCCTGCCCTCATCCCGCCTGTCAGGCGCAGCGGGCAGCAGCTGAGGAAATGATACGCAGAGAAGATGGCCGGACAGGAGGTAAACGTGGATAAGGAAAACATTCTGGAAGTCAGGAACCTTCACAAAACTTTCACGTCTAAAAAGATCGTTGTCAAAGCTGTGACAGATGTTTCCTTCAATATCCATCCGGGTGAGACGATCGGTATTGTCGGTGAGAGCGGCTGCGGGAAGACGACGCTTGGCCGCTGTATCGCCCGGGCTTATCAGGCGACTTCCGGTGAAGTCTGGTACCGTACCATGGATGGAGATGAGGTGGATTTCCTGACGGTCGAGAAGGATCAGATGAAGAAAATACGTAAGGAGATCCAGATGGTTTTTCAGGATCCCTATTCTTCATTGGACCCCCGCATGACCGTTCTCGATATCATCAAGGAACCTCTGCGTGCGAATTACAAAGGGATCATGAGCGATAAGGAAATGAACGCGAAGGTCATGGATATTGCCAACCGGGTGGGGCTGAACACAACCTATCTGAAGCGTTATCCGCATGCCTTTTCCGGCGGTCAGCGTCAGCGCATCGGCATTGCCCGCGCGCTTGTTGTGGATCCGAAGATCGTCATCTGCGATGAAGCGGTTTCCGCACTGGATGTTTCCGTTCAGGCGCAGGTCATAAATCTGCTCAAGGATCTTCAGCGGGAAATGCATCTGACCTATATCTTCATCAGCCATGACCTTTCCGTAGTCGAGCATATTTCTGACGAAGTCGGGGTTATGTATCTGGGACGAATGGTGGAATTTGGGAGAACCGAGGAATTGTTTGCAAGACCGCGGCATCCTTATACAGAAGCGCTGCTTTCCGCAGTGCCGGTCGCTGATCCTAAAATCGAGATCGAACGGATCCAACTGAAGGGGGAAATCCCGAATCCGGCGAATCCGCCTTCCGGCTGTTATTTCCATGAACGCTGCAGCTATTGTCAGCAGAAGTGTGCGGAAGAGGTACCGCCGCTACAGCATCTTGAAGGGCGGCTGGTCGCCTGTCATCGCGCGGAAGAGCTGCACCTGCGGGGATTCAGTTATTCAGAATAATTTTTGGTTAAATAAAGCCACAGGTGCATCAGTATCCGGTGCACCTGTTTTTTTAATCATCTACCAGAATAACTTCCACACCGGCGGAGCGAAGAGCGTTGATCGAATCCGGGGGAGCTTCTTTTCCGGTGACTACCAGATCAAGATCATTTATTCCGCAGACTTTATTCAATGCCCGTGTCGAAAATTTCGTATGATCCACGGCTGCGAATACCCTGGCGGCTTTGCGGATCATCGCTTTTTTCAGCGAGCCCATATCAACATTGAAATCCGCCATACCGTCAATAAATCCGTCCGCTGTCATCACAGCGGTATCAATATGGGAAAAATTCTCCATAAATTCCTGTGACATAAAACCGCCTGTGATCAGGTCGTCTTTTCTCAATAATCCGCCGACCAGGTAAATCTTATGATCGGTATGGCTGCTCAGTTCCGAAGCGATATGTACATCATTTGTGATGATATTCAGGTTTTTACGGAGATGCAGCATTTTTGCAACCGAGAGCATCGTTGTTCCGGAATCCAGCGCGATTGTTGTGTGATCTTCGAGATGCCGGACGATCTCCCGGGCGATATTCTCTTTTTCACGATAGTGATAGATGGTCCGTGTGGCATAGGGCAGGATCGGGTTCGGAACACTTGTGTTGTCGATCAAAACAGCACCGCCGTAGATCCTGCGGATCGTGCCGTCTTTTTCCAGGGCAGCCAAGTCCCGCCGGACTGTTTCAATGGAAACACCGAAAGCTTCACAAATCTCGGTACAGCTCAGCTGTTTTTGTTCGATAAAACGTTGTTTCAGTCTAATCAGACGGTCGCTTTTCATAATTAATAAAGTATAACTGAAAAAATTGCTCAACCGGTCAAAAAAAATTAAAGGTTTGATAAGATGTTTTCAAATTTTGACCGATTTGCAGTTTTAGGAAAGAGTGTGATTTGACAATGAGGGTAAAGCCGGATAGGATTGATAATTGAAGGCTGAATAAGTATCTGAATTATCCGGTGCCGGTTGTTTTGGCAGTGAATCAGTCAAAAAGAGAAAAAACGCTTTTGCCAATATGAATGTATATGATTTTGATAAAACAATTTTTGATGGAGATGCTGAAGATCGTTTTTTCAATTATATGTTTCGGAAAAAAGGGTTCCGTCATTATTGGATCATATACTGGTGGAATGAACTTCTTCTGAAATGTAAGCTGCGCTCTAAAACGCAGACCAGACGGAATGAATATCAGTTTCTGCGTAAAATTGATGATATCGACGCTGTACTTGAAGATTATTGGAATCGGATGGAAAAACATATGCTGCCCTGGTACAGGCAGGTGCAGCGGGAAGATGATGTGATCGCTACCGGAACTCCGGGCTTCCTGATGGAACCGATCATCCGGCGGATCGGCGTCAAACATATGGTCGCGACAAAGATGGACAAAAAAACCGGAGAAATCGACGGAGCTTTTACGGTTGGAGAACCGAAAGCCAAAGCATTTCTACAGGTTTATCCGGAAGGGTCGATCGAAAATTTCTACAGTGATGCCTGGTCGGATCATTTCGTTGCCGAGCTTGCGGAAAAGGCATATGTGGTTCGCGGAAATGGTGAATTGACGGAGTGGAATGAATATTTTTCACGGCATCCGAAAAAATAGGAAAATGTAAACGGGACTGTTCCAAATTTGAATGTCCCCGTCTGCATAGTGAATCAACCACGAAAAGTGGTAATAGAAACAGGAGGAGATCCAATGAAAAAACTTATGCTATTGTTGTTGGCAGTGATGCTGCTCGTTTCGGCAACTGCGGTTTTCGCCCAGTCAAAGGCGGATGGTGTCGACCTGTTGGAGCTTGACGCTTCTCTTGACAAGGATATCACTATCCTTATCTGGAGTAAGGACAGCGTTGGTGAAAAAGATACATCCCGTGGCAAATGGTACAGTCAGATGGCCCAGGAATTATCCGACATGTTTGAGCATGTCAATTATGAATATATCTATCAGGGCGGTTATTCCGAGACCAATGCGAAGGTTATGGCAGCAGCGGTCGCTAATGAACTCCCTCATATCTGGCTCACGGAAGAATCGACTGTCAAGGGTTTTGCTCCGATCGCCGCGGATCTGAACGTCTGGATGCCTTCTGATGTTGTCGATGATTATATGGATGGTCTTTTATCCGATTCACTGCATGACGGCGACCGCCTGATCGGTGCTCCGGCTGCCCGTTCCCTGCCGGTACTGGTCGTCAATAATGAAGTTCTTGCAGCAGCCGGGTGGTCCGGTGACATGATCAAGACGAATGATGATATGTTCCAGTGCGCGAAGGATATCTATGAAAAGACCGGTATTCCGGGCTTTGCTGTCTTCTGGGATACGGACCTCTGGCATTGGGAATCAGCGGTCTATGCCGATGGCGGGCAGATCCTGACCGATGACGGTTCCGCTCCGGCTTTCGGTAAGGATTATGATTACGTTGGTGCAAAATTCCCGCTCCGTCTGCAGGAAGGTCTGCTCGCGGGGTATGTTACCCAGTATTATGACGCGGCAGATGATGATGATGCGGCTTCCCTTGCGCTTGCCATGGGTGAAGTTGGTATGGAACTGCGTTCCTGCAACAGCATGCCGAAACGCTTCCAGACTGCTGTCGATAACGGGCATACCCTTTCCACCTGGGTACAGCCTGCGGGTGAAGGTGGGATCCATATCACCGGCGGCGGTTCCAACTGGATGATATCTGAGGATAAGAGCGACACCGAAAAACTTTTTGCCGGTGCCTATCTGGCTTATCTTGCTCAGCCGAAAAACGTTCTGCTGATCACTGAAAAAACCGGTTCCATGATGATCACTGACAGTGCTCTGAACAGCGAAGAAGGCCGTCAGATAATCGCAGACTTCCCGGGATTCCAGGCGACCTATGATTCCATTCCTTACCTGCATGCCCGTCCGAACACCCCATATTGGGCTGAGATGTACACCTATGGTATTGACAAATTCGAGCAGTTCGCACTGAAACCTGCCGAAACCGATGTTTATGCAATGATCGATGATTTTGAAACCAAGATCCAGCAGATCATTGACGACAATGCGTGGTAATCGCTGATCAATTACTCGAAAAGGGAAGGTGATGCGCCTTCCCTTTTTTCAAAAATGTAATTATGGATTTTATCCGGGATAACGCTGTTTTTCTTTTGGAATAATAAGAAATCTGACATTTATAACATTGATGAAACCGGTTTCATTTTATATAATTGAGAATAATTTGTTCCGCATCTTTACTGACTGACCGAAGGAACAATTTACTGCTGTAGACCAGCCACAGTATGTGGTAATAAAAATCAGGAGGAAACCAATGAAAAAACTTATTGTATTGTTGTTGACTGCTGCGCTTCTGTTGTCTGCGGCTGTCTGCTTTGCTCAGGAACCGGTTAATTTGGCTGAGCTGAAGGCTCTCGATGATTCCCTGACTCAGGATATCCATATCGAGATCTGGGGTAAGGACGGTACCAGCAAAGAGACTTCCCGCGGTACGGTTTTTACAAACTTTGCCAATGAATATTCAGCCCTGTTCAAACATGTGACAATTGAATACATTCATCAGGGTAGTTATGATGATGTCCGGGAAAAGGTTACGGCTGCATCTGTCGCAGGCGACCTGCCGGGGATCTGGATGGCGGAAGAATCTACTGTCAAGAGCTTCGCCGCGATCGCTGCTGATCTGAATGAGTGGGTGCCTGAAGCAACAGTCAGTGACTATCTGCCCGGTCTGCTTTCCTCTTCCCTGTATGACGGTGATCGTCTGATCGGTGCCCCAGCAGCCCGTTCCAATCCTGTTTTATTTGTCAACAATGAAGTTTTGGCTGAAGTTGGCTGGACCGGCGACATGATCAAAACAAATGACGATATGTTCCAGTGTGCGAAGGATATTTATGAAAAGACCGGTAAACCGGGATTCGCGATCTGGTGGGATACCGATCTCTGGAACTGGGAATCGGCAGTCTACGCGGACGGCGGTCAAATCCTGACTGATGACGGACAGCACCCGTCCTTCGGTAAGGATTACGACTATGTCGGTGCGAAATATGCATTACGCATTCAGGAAGGCCTGAAAGAGGGTTATGTCACAAGCTTTTACAGCTCACCGGAACCATATGATCAGTGTACACTTGCTTTAGCAAAAGGTGATGTCGGCATTCTGCTGATCTCTTCTAACTCTATGAAAAAGCGCTACGATGCGGCTGCTGATTACGGCTATACGCTTTCCACATATATTCAGCCTGCCGGTGAGGGTGGAATTCATGTCGTCAGCGGCGGATCCTGCTGGGTCCTTGCGGATTCCAAGAGTGAAACCGAAAAGCTCTTCGCCGGTGGCTGGCTTTCTTATATTGCATCTGTTGAAAAGATGGTTGAACGTTCACAAATCACCGGTGACATGATGGTTACACAGAGCGCTCTGGACAGTGAAGGCGGCAAAGCGTTACTGGAAGCGCTTCCGGGCCTTCAGGCAATCTATGATTCTGTTCCGTATCTGCATGCCCGTCCGAACACTCCGTATTGGTCTGAAATGTATTCCTACGGTGTCGATAAATTTGAACAGCTTTGTCTGAACCCTGACAAAATCGATGTGTATGCGATGATTGATGATCTGGAATTGAAATTCCAGCAGATCATTGACGACAATGCCTGGTAAATATAAATAAAAAAAGGGGGAAAGGAATCTGCCTCTCCCCCTTTTATAAAAGCATTCAATAGGTATTGTTCCCATCTGAATCCCGGTATTCAGGTTAGAACTATTCTTATTGAGAAGTTAAGCTCATTGGACACAGGCCACTGAGAAAAAATGGAGGGAATGAAAGATGCCGATCGTATTAAAAGATATCAAAAAGATTTATCCGGGCAGCAAAGAACCTGTCATTGAGGGGCTGAACCTGACCATCCAGGACGGCTCCTTCACTGTTCTGCTGGGGCCTTCCGGCTGCGGGAAAACAACAACACTGCGTATGATTGCGGGGTTGGAGGATGTGACCTCAGGGACGATCACCGTGGATGATACGGACATCACCCGGATGGAGCCGGGCGACCGGAATCTGGCTATGGTCTTCCAGAACTACGCGATTTATCCGCATATGTCAGTGAAAGGCAATATTGAATTCGGACTGAAGAATTACAAAATGACGAAGGAGCAGATCGCCCGGCGTATAGCGGATGTTCTGGAGCTGACGGGGCTGACAGAATTCGCCAACCGGATGCCGAACCAGCTTTCAGGCGGACAGCGGCAGCGTGTTGCCCTGGCACGCGCCATTTCCAAATCTCCTAAAGCCTTTCTGATGGACGAGCCGCTTTCCAATCTGGACGCGAAGCTCCGCAATCAGATGCGTTCGGAGCTGATCCAGATGTTCAAACAAATGGAAACGACCTTCGTCTACGTAACGCATGATCAGACCGAAGCGCTGACGATGGCAACGGATATCGTCGTGATGCATTTGGGGAAGATCATGCAGCAGGGCAGCCCGAAAGAGATCTATCGAAATCCTCAGAATATCTTCGTCGCCCAGTTCATCGGCGATCCGGGTATGAATGTGTTTCTGCTGGATAACGGGAAATATGTCGGTTTCAAACCGAGAGGACTGCGTTCCGCTGGTTCGGAAAATGATTTCAGCTTTGAAGCGGATCTGCTGACGAGCGAATTTCTGGGTTTCGATTACCAATATACCTTTGACACCGGCATAGGGAAGATCGTTATGCGCTCAACAGATGAACTGGAGCCGGATAAACGTTACAGACTCTATGTTCAGGATGAGGATCTGTTCTTCTTTGATAAGGACCAGAATGTTTGCAGGCCCTTTGAGATCGGCGGGCTGAAAGGGGTTTACCATGCGGATGAATGAACGATATGAACTGCGGAAGCACGGAAAGGTTTATACCTTTTTCAACAAACTTCTGAAAAATCCCTATTTTCTGATCGCGCCGGCGGTCATCTTCGACCTCTGGCTGACGATTTATCCGATGTGCTTTGCGGTCTATATGAGTTTCTTCAAATGGGACCCGATCAGCGGGCGGAAAAAATTTCTTGGATTGGGGAATTTCCGCTATCTCTTTCAAAGTGCTGACTTCCGGAGAGTGTTAAGTAATACGATCATTTTTATGCTCGCGATTCTTTTCGTCGGACTTTTCCTCAAGATCCTGATGGGCGTTTTTCTGAATAAGCGGACCCCGGCGCACAACATTGTACAGACGGTCTCCTTCACGCCGCACATCATCGCATCGGTCTCCATCGCTGTGATTTTTATGTGGCTGATGGATCCGAACAACGGTGTTTTCAACATGGCGCTGCGGGCGCTGCATCTGCCGACATCCTACTGGTATAAAGGAAGTGAAAGCGCGCTGTTTTCGATCATCATCGTGTCGATCTGGGCAGGGCTCGGCAGCGGTGCGCTGCGTGTCATCGCCGGGCTTCGCAGCATTCCGGAATATATCTATGAAGCTGCAAAACTCGATAAAGCATCTTCCTTCAAGACCTTTTTCCAGATCACTATCCCGCTGCTTTCACCGACACTGCTTTATATGGTGGTGACTACGACTGCCAGTGCCTTCACCAGTTTTGATACGGTGAAAATGATGACAAACGGCGGCCCGGATAACGCGACCAATCTGATCGCCTTTTATATTTACCAGCAGGGCCTCGGGTTCAACCAGTACGGCCGGGCGATGGCTGCAGCGGTAATCCTGCTGATCATTTCCGGTGCGCTGGCAGTGATAAACTTCACGATTCTTGACAAAAGAGTCCACTATCAATAGAAGGAGGGATCATGACAGCGAAAAAAAGAATTTTCCGGATCCTCGAGTGCATTCTTCTGGTGATCCTGTTCCTGATGTTTGTTTTTCCTTTCTACTGGACGCTCATTACTTCTGTCAAAGGGCTGTATGAGGCGGTGGCTTATCCGCCGACATTCTGGCCATCCGAATTTCATTTTGAAAACTATGCTGAAGCCTGGCGTTATGCGGATTTTGCTTATTTCGGGAAGAACTCCATCTTTATGAGTACAGCCGCGACAGCGATCCTGATGATCTCCTGTACGATGGCGGCTTACGGTTTTGCCCGCTTCGAATTCAAAGGGAAAAAAGGACTCTTTTACCTGATGATGGCGGATATCGTGATCCCTGCACAGGTTATTTTCCTGCCGATATTTGTGATGTATTCCCGGATGCATATTCTGAATACCTACATCAGCTATTTCTTCCTGTTTATCTACAGCGGCGGAGTCATTTTCTTCCTGCGGAATGCCTTCAAGCAGGTTCCGGCGGAGCTGATTGAAGCCGCGCGCCTGGATGGAGCAAGTGAGTTTTCGGTGATGTTTCGGGTCATGCTGCCATCGGTAAAGCCTTTCATGATCACACAGATCATGCTTTCCTTTATCAGTAAGTGGAACGGCTACTTCTGGGTCCAGACACTGACGACCAATGACCACATCCGCACGCTGCCGCTGGCGATGAACCGCCTGTCCAGCTTGTCAGAGGATATGATTTCCGCATGGAATGTGACGATGGCCGGCAACGTGATGCTGATGGCTCCGCTGCTGATCCTCTACATTTTTGCCAATAGACAGATCAAAGTGGCGTTTATCGGGAACGGAATCAAATAGGGATCAGGTTTCAGGGATCAGTTGTAATTGGATGGCGTTTCACGCCTTTTGATTGGAGATATCTGCATGACGATTGATCATTCGAATTTTAATGAAGATTTGGCGAAGCGCTTTGACAGGGAAACGAACGATCAGGCCCGGATCTCCTCCGCAATCGGCTACCTGTTTTTCTTTGTCCCGATTATTATGCATCCGGAAAGCAAGTTCGCCCGTTATCACAGCAATCAGGGGCTGATCCTGCTGATGCTGGAATTTCTGGGCATTATCGGACTTGCAGGGATACCGAAAATCGGGGCATATCTGTCCTTTGCCTGCCTGGTCTTTTGTCTGGTCTGTCTGGTGCGCGGGATCATCCTTGCCCTTTCAGGCAAGGCAAAGCGCATTCCCTTTTTCGGAAAACTTGTGATTATCGAGTTTGATTATTCGTATTCGGTCGATTTGTAGGCAAATCGGGACATGAAAAACAGGCCTTTTCGGCCTGATGAGCAAAAGAAGAATTGCAGGATAAGCAATGAAAAAAATAATGATCACCGCACATTCCGGCTGTGAAGGTACGCCGGACAATTCCATGGAATCGATCCTCAAGGGGATCGAACTCGGGGCGGATTGCATCGAGATCGATGTCCGCATGGATCCGCAGGGGAAGCTGCGGCTGACACACAACGAACTTGAGGATTATTCTGCTGCGATTCCGCTTGAAACAGCTCTGAATGTGATTGCCGAAAACAACGCCGCTGTCAATTGTGATATCAAGGAAGAAAAACTGCTTTATCCTGTGCTGAAAGCTGCTGAGGCAGCCGGCATTCCCCGTGAAAGACTGTTTTTTTCCGGCTCAGTGGACGTTGATCTGCTGATGCGTGATCCGTCTGTCGCAAAACGCGCCCGGATCTTTTTAAACATTGATCAGTTATTCAAGTTTATGAAGGAGGTTGTCGAACTTCCCGAAACATGGGAAGAAAGAGGCCCCCTGCTTGATGTTCATATTGATAAAATTGCAGCGCTCTTAAAAAAGCTGGGTATAGAATGTATCAATCCTTCATACAAGATGATGACTCCGGTCCGTATTGTGGCATGCAACGCCTGCGGAATCGGTCTTTCGCTTTGGACAGTAAATGAAGAAGCGGATCAGGATCGTCTGCTGCGGGAGGACCTGGTGAATATTACCACCCGGAATGTGGCGAGTGCGCTGCGCCTCAGGAAAGAGATTTTGGGATATTAAGGAAAAAAGGATCAGAAAATGAACAATAAAGTATTGCTGGTTTTAGTTGACGGTATGCGGGCGGACAGTGTAGCTGCGTGCGGGAATCCCGCATTTCAGAAATATTTCGAAGAGGGTGCGCATAGTTATTCTGCCCGGACAACCTTTCCTCCGGTCACATTGCCGGCGCATATGTCGTTGTTTCACAGTGTAAAAACAGAACGTCACGGTGTCTGGACCAATACTTTCGTTCCTCAGAATCACCCGATTACCGGATTGTTTGAAACGATCGATGCGGCAAAAAAACGCAGTGCTGTTTTTTACAGCTGGCAGCAGATGCGTGATATCTGGGCCCCCCGCAACAGTGTCTCCTTCTCCTGGATGATGAACCTGCATAATTATTGGAAGACCATGAATATTGATATTCCTGAAACGAAAGCCTGTAAGGAGCACATTGCTGAATTTGCGCCGGATTTTGTCTGGCTTTATCTTGGCATGGTGGATGAGTACGGGCATGGATGGGGCTGGATGTCGCCGGAATATCTGGAATGTGTCCGGACCGCGGGAAATTGCATAATGGATATCGTTTCCGCCCTGCCGCCGGAGTACAGCGTTATCGTAACAGCTGACCATGGCGGACATGAGCGCAATCATGGGGACAATATCCCGGAAGATATGACGATCCCGGTTACCTGTCATGGTCCGATGTTTGAGAAGGGCAAGGTCTTGAACGATGTCAGTATTATCGACATCGCTCCGACGATCGCTGAGATCCTTGGCATCGATCCCGATCCTGAGTGGGAAGGAAGCTCGTTAATTCGGAATTAAACTAAAGAAAGGTTTTCTATGATATTTCTCGGTACAGGCGCATCTGAAGCAATCCCGAATCCGTTTTGTGAATGCGAGGTCTGCCGCAAGGCACTTGCCTCCGATGATCCGCGGGAAAAACGTGGACGGTCTGCCTTTTCCATTGATGAGCAGAATCTGATCGATTTCGGCCCTGATGTGATTAACGCCGCCGGTCGCTTTGGTCTTTCGATGGCTCACCTGCGAAATTTATTTTATACCCATTTTCACAGTGACCACTGCGATTTTGTGAACTGGGAAAACCCGCGGATGAGCGTTACTCCGCCGCCGCATTTCAGGGTTTTCCTTTCCGAACCGGCTTTAACAGGTGTGAAGGTATTCCGGGATCTGATCCTGAGCTACCCTTCCAAAGATTACGAACGCGATATCCGTTTTTATGAGCAGACGATGGAATTTATCCCGGTGCGCCTTTATGAACCCTTCACTGTTGATGATATGACAGTCAGCGCGGTCAGGGGTATACACAGCGGCAGATTCGTGAATGAAATTGTACTGAACTATCTCTTTGAGCGGAACGGCAGACATTTCCTCTATGCTGCGGATACCGGTCCGTACAATGAAGAAAATTATGAATTTCTGAAGGGAAAGACGCTTGATATTCTGGTCACGGAGTGTTCGTTTGGAAAAAGCGCTCCTGAAAAAAATCATCAGACCTGTGATTCAATCATTCAAATGGTGGACCGGTTCCGCAAAGATGGCGTCGTGTCTGACCGGACGGAGATCTGGCTCACGCATATCGGTCACAAAGGCGGACTGAATCATACGGAGCTTCAGCAGAAAATGCGGGAGATGGTCGGCCCGCAGATCAGTGTGGCTTATGACGGCCTGCGGCTTGCGGCTTTCTGAGCAAATTCGTAAATAGACAAAAGGGTGATGATGATCAGCGAAAAATACGGTCCGGTCTTTATTTTTTTATCCGCGTTTCTCTGGAGCCTCAGCGGGATCTTTACGAAGAGCGTTGAATGGAACGGTGTGTGCCTTGCGACGCTGCGTGGGATCATTGCCTTTTTCGTTGCTCTTGCGCTGGTAAAGGCTGAGAAAAAAGAGATCCGGATAAACAAAGTCATGGCATTGTGTGCCCTCTGTTATTTTGCCCAGGGAATTCTCTTCATGTGTGCAAATAAATATACAACTGCCGGGAACGCTACCGTGCTGCAGAATATGTCCCCGCTCTATATCATCCTGATGAATGCTCTGATCAACAAAAAACCTCCCACAAAGAGGGAAATGATCGTATGTGCCGTTCTTTTCCTGGGCGTTGGCCTGGCTTTTGCCGGAAACGTGGGCGGCGGTGCTGTATTGGGGAATATTTTCGCCATGCTTTCAGCATTGTTTTATGCCGGCGTTTTTTTCCTGAGCAAACAGGCCGGCGCCGACCCGATCGAATCACTTCTGCTGGGAAATGCCTGCTATCTTTTCCTGATACCGGTCATGGTGACGGATCCTGTCGTTCTTCATACAAGCGCCAGGGAGTGGGCTTTTCTGCTGTTTTTTGCCACTTTCTCTGGAATCGGGGCATGGCTGTGTTTTGCGGTCGGGATCAAATATACCACAGCACTGCAGGCGGGTTTTATTGCTCTGGCCGAACCGGTCATGGCGCCGCTGTGGACTTATATCTTCCTTCATGAGAAAATCTCCACACTCTCATTAGTCGGCTTTGCCATCGTGATCATCACCCTGCTTGTTTACAATGTATCGGCAATAAAGGACCATTCCGGTCAGGAATAAAGAACAGATACGTTTTTTCTCATTTGTCAATATAACCTCCGGTTTTGATGCTATAATGTGAATATGCATTATGGGACAATGAAATGTTAAGAGCATGAATCCTTCAGCAATATCGTCGGCTGCTGCGGATGCATATGTACAAGTAAGCCTTATGATCAGCTTATATAAGGTGAAAATTGCTGATATTTATATAAAACATCTGACATGATGAGGATCGGATATGCAGGAGACTAACACAGTAACGAGAACAAAAAGCTATGACTCTTTTGATCTTTTCAAGTTTATCGTGTCCTTTATGGTCATGATCGTTCATACAAGGATCTTGGGAGATTCAAAATTCCACGTGCTCCATCCATGGTGCAGAATATTGATCCCGGTCTATTTCATGATCAGTTCCTTTCTTTTTTTCAGCAAATATGACCGGCTGCCGGATGGCAAAAAGAATGCTTATCTTTGGAAATTCGTGAAGCGGGATCTGATACTTTACCTGTTCTGGTTTATTGTCTTTCTTCCGTTCACAATAGTCTACCGTGATTACTTTCACAAAGGTATTGTTTTTTTCTTTGGTACGATCCTGGTCGGTTCGTCTTTCCCTGCTTCCTGGTATTTGATGGCTCTGGCAATCGGGATCATCTTTGTCGCAAAACTGGACAGAGGAGCCGGGAAATACATTGTTCCCGTCCTCGCTTTTTTGTTTTTCTTCCTGTGCCTGGGACAGAACACATGGCGTGTATTGGCTGATAAGACATCCTTCCTGCCGAAAATTTATAAAGCGACTGAGATCAGTTATTCAGCTTCATTTTTTATTGCCATTATCTGGATGGGCAGGCTTTTTGTAAAATTCAGGAACCGGGTGCTTGCAGCCGACACCAGATTTGTTGCTGCAGCTTTCGTGGGTTCCCTGATTCTTTTGTTCTTCGAAGACAAGTGGCTTTATGACCGCGGCTTGTTTACGATGAACAATGATGTTTACTTTTTCTGTCTTGCGGCCGGTCCGCTGTTCTTCTGGCTTATTCTGAAAATGGATATTCATGTTCCCTATACCAAAACCATGCGGAGCATGAGCACGCTTATTTACTGTATCCATGCCTCGATCGCGGAGCTGCTGCGGGTCTATGTCGTAATGCCGAAATTAGGAGAATATGAGCTGCCCTGGTCGATTCTGTGTTTTGCCGTGACCGCGGCCGTAACGCTCCTGCTCGGATGGCTGATCCTGAAGTACAGCAATAAAATAAAGATTTTGAGATATGCATACTGACAGAAGCAGCTGAGAGTAACGGTGTACAGGATGAAAATGAGACCGTCAGATAAAAACATATCATTGCAATGCATGATTTCCTGGCTGTTGGTATTATTTATCTTCAGTGGTGTTTACGCTGAGGATGATATTGTTTTGCCGGTTGCTGTCGAAAGAGATAATGCCGCGGCTGAACCTGAAACGATCACCGTTGACAGAAGACTGACAGATCAGGAAGGACTGATTTCCATCGTTTCAGACAGCGGGACAGAAGAGGATATTCGGACGGTAACCGTTGCCTACAGCGGAGCTGAAGAGACTAATCAGATTATTACTATTGATTATGCTGACGAATGGCTGCTTCAGCCGGATGATATTTACAATCATAAACTGATGCGGGCTTCTTTTGCTTTAGCCGCTGCCGGGTTCCGGGATAAAACGAGGGATATTACCCAAAGGGATATAAATATTCTGGATTTTTTTGCCAAGACCGGTTTTGTTGAGCCGCGGACAATTGATTTTGATGTCATCCCGTCAATCGATACGATCGGTACCGCGATAGCACATAAAACAGCAGGAGATGCTGTTTTGATCGCTGTCTCCATTTCCGGCAATAACTATCAGGGCGAATGGGCGGGAAACCTGACGGTCGACGATGATAACCGTGTGAAAGGTTTCAATGACGCCGCGGATAAAGTGACGGAACGTTTGCAAAAGTATATCAGCGACTACGATCTGAAGGGAAATCTGCGGCTCTGGACAGCGGGATACAGCCGGGCTGCCGCGGTGACGAATGATTTCGCCGCGGATGCTGTTGACAGTGGGCTTTATGAGGCTGTATATGCTTATACCTTCGGTACGCCCCGTACGACCAGAGAGGAAAACGCGGGTCATTATCACAGCATTTTCAACCTGCTCAATCCCTTCGATATGGTTCCCATGTCTCCTTTCCCGGAATGGGGGTTTGTGCGCTATGGGATCGACCTGTTTTTACCTGCCATTGAAACAGACAGCGGATGGTACATGCTGCAGAAAGGTATTTATGAGGATAATCATTTGCTGCCTGATGAAGCGATCATCCTGAACCCGCAGGTCAATAAAAATCTTCACACGGTTTTTGATTATCTGGCCTTTTTCATCAATTCAGCCAACAGTTACAAAAGCAATGTTCAGGATCCGCTTGTTGAATATATTCAGACCCATGATTTACGCGCTTTGATCCAGGATTTTTCAAAAATGATCAGTTTTGATACGATTCGGGAATATCTTATCCGGCGGGATGAGTATGCCCGCTATCAGATGCACGAATTTTATAATTTTCTTGATTTCATTGCGCAGTTTATCTATACCAGTCTGATTGGACAGCATAATGTGGATGCGGTGAATATTTACTGGGACCCCGCTCTTTCTGTTCAGGAAAATCTTGCTTTTAACCATTACGATAAAACATACCGTGCCTGGCTTTTTTCAAAAGATGAACCTGAATCACTTCTGTCGCGGGAGGCAAATTATGCCCATGTCGTGATTCAGGGAGATGTGGATGTGGATGTTTTTGATGAAAATAATGATTTTATCCTCCACGTTTACAATGAATTTGGTTCTTATTCTTATTCAATCGAAGATGTCCTTATGCCGGATTATGAAGGAGTCGACAGTGATACATTTGTTTACTTTGAACGGCAGGAGGGGCAGACGCTGATCGTTCTGCCGCTGGATCAGGTATTCCATATTGGTATATATTCACATAAAGACCAGACGATACGGGTTTCCTATGTGGAGTTTTCCGCGGATAAACTCCAGGGCGACCTTCGGTATATTTATCTCGATGATTACGATGCGGGTGAATATTATGTGGAAACCTTTGATCCGGAAAAAGAACGATATTATACTACCGAGGAGCTTCAGGCAATGGGTGTACTGGTCGTTGAACCCTGGAGCGACCAGGTTGTTTACTCCCCGACAGCGATCATGCGCCTTGAGAATGATGGCGTTTCCCATCCTTCGGCAAAGCTGCTGCTTATTGTCATCGGGGTTGTCCTTGTTCTGGCCATTATCATTTTCATTGTGTTTATCATCCTGATCTGCAAACTTATCAGAAAACTGCTGAGAAAACCATCAAACCGATCCGATGTTCTCGCTGTCTGTTCTAAAAATAAGGATATTTCACAAACCTAAGCGGTTTTTTATTCATCCGAGAATTGAAAATCATAATTAATAGTGGTTAGGATATAGGATGTAGGATATAGTGAGTATGTCTGCGGCGAGGAGTGATTCACTATCCACTATATCCTATATCCTATTCCCTCCACAAATTTGAATTTGTTATAGTGAATTAGGAAATTTAGTGGATAGTGCGGCTGCTGCCATGAAAATTTGCACAAAAATCTCTTCAATATACCATTTCATAGGAAGAAGACCTCCCCGGTGACAAAGCTTTTCAAATAATGAGAACATCCGAAAAAATGCCCGGAATCCGAAAAAAACGAATATAATAGATAAGCAGTTGAGCATTCGCGGCTAAAAATATCAGGTTTCGTACAATAAATGGAGTAATATGGGCTGCAAATTCGGCAAAAAGAAAATTAAAACTGCCGGTATCGTTAAACAGACCGGATCGGATCCCGCACATTCTGTATCCCTCCCCAACAGTCTGATCATGCGCGTCATGGAGGATTCCGAAGCGGAAAAGGAAGCGGACCGCCTCTCCAGAGGTGTGACCGCCCAAACGCCTGACGGCCTCATGGCAGAGATGGGCAGCCGTCTGGGCGCGGATTTCTCCGATGTCCGGTTTCACAGCGATACGGCGAGTATGAGCCGGAGCAAAGCTCTGGGTGCCAGAGCCTGGGCGCAGGGGAACGACGTCCATTTCGGAAAAGGAGGCTTTGACCCCAAAATCGCCGCTCATGAACTGGTCCATACCGTCCAGCAGGGAGCGGTGCAGGGGAATGTTTCACAATCCGTGCCGAACGGCAGCGTGCAGCTTTTCCGGGGCGAGAATGAAAATGAGGTCCGCAGGCGGGCTGTTCCTGCCAACGCAAGCAATCTTGTATTGATGTCCGAACAGAAAGACAGCTCAGTATATGGGCAGCGGGTATTCGGCGATCTGAAAGATCCGGTAAAAAAACTGGCTCAGAAAAGCGGAAGCAGGATCAGAAACGTAAGTGAAGACAACGGGATCAATTTCTTATATAACCTCGGAGAAAGAGATTACAGCGGGAAAGAGATCCTCCGGGATATCGCCAGCCGCGAAGTAATAAATAAAGACGACCAGTATGACCGGACAGACGAATATGAAGGTTTCCTTTCTTACATGCAGGGAAGGACGGACAAAGTCGGGCTGGAAGCGGCTTCACTGCAAGCCGGCATTTTGAACGGGCAGCCGAGGTATCAGCACAATCTGAACGAAAATGTCAATAAACGTGCTTACGAAATGACTGAAGCGGAACTTGCAAATAATACCTTTAACCCCACAAACGACACTGAGATTGCTCAGGTCCTGGACCGTATCGAGCATGCTGACAGCGCCCCGGAAGCCTATCGCATGTTTCTTGAATATACCGAAGGAAGACAATATACAGCACAGGAATTCAATCGCAGAAGCAGATGGGTAAATTTTGCCCGGCAGCCGGTTCCTTTTATCTCAAACGCTGAGGGACAGGATGTTGACCTGACAGAAGGTCAGGCAAATCAGTATAAGCGGAAGCTTGAAGCCATAAATCAGAAGATCAATGCTTTAACCGTGATCGCGGATGGCGCAAAGGATATGGGAAACAGAATGCCGAAGGGCTCCCAGATGAGAGAGCATCTAAAACAAAGATATATAGATGCAAAGGGAAAATTACGACAGGCGGAGGAAGAAAAAAGGCAGATGGGTGTGCTGCAGTACCGGCATAAAAGCGGTGCAAATGTAGATATCAACACAGATCTGCTGAAGGCGAAACTGAAAAATATGGTCCGCCAGATCCGGGATTATCCGGAGCTGAAGCATAAGATCGGTGCCATGAACTTACAGTGGAATCAGTCCGAAGGCGCTTTCAGGGAGGGTACGAGTGAAAACGTGATGGCTGCATCGACCAATGCAGGCGCTAATGATAAGGCAACACTCCATTATGATGCCTGGATTGACAGAGACACACCGGAAGGTCAGCGGACGCGGGATAAGATCAATAGCAAAGTAACCATCGGAAATCTGAATAAAGTCGGGAACCATGAACTGGGTCATGTTCTGGAATCGACCCTGAATAACACAGATGAGCAGCATGAAAAATCGGAAGCCTCCAACGATATTCTGAAAAGCGTTCTTCCAAAAGTGATGACTCCGGAGGAACTCTCACAGGTCAATTACAACGCGGAAGATGGTGTAAACGAATTTGACAAGAGTGTCCACAAGGGGCAGATCGACACCACTTCACCGATCTTCGCAGAAAAAAGGATGTCTTCCCGGTATGGACAATCGATGCCGGCCGAATGGTTTGCGGAAGCCTTCCATGACGTCTACACCAGGGGCGCCGGGGCCAAAGAGACCAGTAAAGAGATTGTAAAGGAATATGAAAAGCGCCAGACCGCACAGCAAAAAAGACGGTTTCAGAAGAAGCAGCGGAGCTTTTTCTCCAACCTCTTCGTCAAAACCAGACGCTGGTTCAGCAAAATGTGGAATTACGGTGCACGGCCCGGCGCGCAGGGAGAGGCGCAGAACGCCAACCCCGTGGCTGCAGTGCCGCAGCAGAATGTGGCAAATGTTAACCTTGATCCGAACGCTGCGCTGCCTCCGGTTAATAATGCAGTGAATGCCAATCCCGGCGGGAATAATGATCCGCTGCAGATGGATGCAGCGAACCCCGGTGGAAATGTGGTCAACCAGATAGAGGCAAATGAAGACGCCAATTTGAACCCGGTCGCTCAGGTTATGCAGGCGAATCAGGAAGACGTATTGAATACGTCCATGATCGCTCATGTGCCGAAAAAGAGGAATCTCAAGAAGAAAAAGAAGAAAAAGTGATCATCTGCCGGTTCCCCGGGAGCTGATGCGAAGGGGCCGGAGAATACCCTGTCACTGATGAGCAGCCCCGGCTAATTTTCAGGAACTTCTCCAATTTGGAGAAGTTCTTGGAATTGCTTCTTGTCCTCAGCAAATCGAAATTATAGTGAATAGGAAACAGGATATAGTGGATAGTGTGGCTGCAGTCGCCATGAGGGATTTCCCCTACTACCTATAACCTGTAACCTATCCCCTGTCACCTCTGTTTCCACTATCCACTATATCCTATCTCCTCTTATCTCCTGATTTCACCGGCAGCTCCGTGTGTGTTTAGAAAAATCCCTATAAGTTAGAATGTAATAACTTTTTTCATTTCTCTTGACAGTTTATGGTCGTTAGCTTATATTAACTACGATTAGTATAATCTAATTACATGCAAAGGAGATCGGATCAGTTATCCGCTTCCAAAGAAAGGATTGGAAATGATGCCACTCAATTTAGCTGATATCGGTGAAGAAAACACGATCAAAAAAATCGGAGGCAATCCGGAAATCAAGACGCATCTTGAAAATCTTGGTTTTCAGGTCGGCGGTACTGTCAGTATTGTGAACATGGTGAACGGAAATATCATTGTCAAAGTCAAGGAATCGCGCATTGCGATCGGTGAGGATATGGCAAGAAAGATCATGATATGACCGGCTGTGATTCAGAAATAAAGAGGAGATGAAACAATGAAAACATTACGGGATGCAAAAATCGGGGAAACCGTCAAAGTCGTGAAGCTTTACGGTGAAGGTGCGGTGAAGCGCCGCATCATGGACATGGGGATCACAAAAGGTGTTGAGATCTTTGTGCGAAAAGTCGCCCCTCTCGGCGATCCGATCGAGATCAATGTCCGAAATTATGAATTATCTCTCCGCAAGGCAGATGCGGAAATGATCGAAGTTGAATAAGAAAGAAGGTAACAGCCTTATGGAAATCAGAATTGCTTTGGCAGGAAATCCCAACAGCGGGAAAACAACACTTTTCAACGCGCTCACCGGCTCCAATCAATTTGTCGGGAACTGGCCCGGGGTGACTGTTGAAAAAAAGGAAGGCAAACTGAAAAAACATGACGGTGTGATCATCACCGACCTTCCCGGCATTTACTCGCTTTCTCCCTATACATTGGAGGAAGTCGTCGCCAGGAATTACCTGATCGATGAACGTCCGGATGCGATCCTGAACATTATTGACGGCACCAATCTGGAAAGAAACCTTTACCTGACGACCCAGCTTACCGAGCTTGGAATACCGGTCGTTCTGGCGATCAACATGATGGATGTGGTTGAAAAAGAGGGCGACAAGATCAACATCGCGGAGCTTTCCCGGCAGCTTGGCTGCAAAGTTGTTCCGATCTCCGCGCTTAAGGGAACGGGTGTTATGGATGCCGCTGAAGCTGCGATCGATGCGGCTAAGAACGGCAAAACGATCCCGATGCATACCTTCTCCGGTCCGGTTGAACATGCCATCGCCCACATCGAAGAGGCTGTCGTGCATGACATGCCTGAAGAACAGCAGCGCTGGTACGCAATCAAGATTTTTGAACGTGATGACAAGGTGATGGAAAAGCTGAACATCAGCAATGAGACGCTTTCTCATATTGAAAAAGATATTCAGGCTGCCGAAAAGGAACTGGATGACGACGCGGAAAGCATCATCTCCAATGAACGTTATGTTTATATCGCGGAAGTTATCAAGGCCTGCTACAAGAAAAAGAAGGTCGGAGAACTGAGCACCTCCGATAAGATCGACCGGATCGTTACCAACCGCTGGCTGGGGCTGCCGATTTTTGCCGTGGTCATGTTCCTGGTCTATTATATTTCTATGGTGACAGTCGGAACTGCCGCGACAGACTGGGCGAATGACGGCCTGTTTGGCGATGGCTTCCATCTGTTTGGCATCGGTTCCGCGGCTTATGAGGAAAAATCCGGCGCATATAATGATGCCCTGACCGCGGTAAACGCATTTTATGAGATCGATCCCGAAGCTGAAAATTTTGATCCTGAAGCCACACTGTCAGCGCTCAAGGCTTTCGAAAGCACGGAAAAGAGCAAAGTCATTACTGTTGAAGATGAAGAAACGCTGGAAACCAGTGAGCTGACGGTTTACTTCGATGAAGTCCCGGAAATGAGCGATGCGGAAAGGGAAGAAGCCGGTGTGCACGGTACTTCTTTCAAAGATGGCGTCGCGTATTTTGAAGAAAAAGGGTTTGAAGCTCCGGATCCTGCCGCAGATGGCATCTGGGTACCCGGAATTCCTGTCATCGTTGAAAATTTCCTTGATAAAGTCAATGCGGCTCCCTGGCTTAAAGGACTGATCCTGGATGGTATTGTTGCCGGTGTCGGTGCTGTGCTCGGCTTTGTCCCGCAGATGCTGGTCCTGTTCTTCCTGCTGGCTTTCCTGGAAGGGTGTGGTTACATGGCCCGTATCGCTTTTGTTCTGGACCGTATTTTCCGCAAATTCGGTCTCTCCGGCAAGTCCTTCATCCCGATGCTCATCGGCACCGGCTGCGGCGTGCCGGGTATCATGGCTTCCCGTACGATTGAAAACGAACGTGACCGCCGCATGACGATCATGACCACGACCTTCATCCCCTGCGGCGCAAAAGTTCCGTTTATCGCCATGATTGCCGGTGCGATCTTCAATAAATCCGCCTGGGTTGCCACTTCCGCTTACTTCATCGGTATGGCCGCGATCATTATCTCCGGTATTATGCTGAAGAAGACAGCCATGTTTGCCGGTGAGCCCGCTCCGTTTGTTATGGAACTGCCGGCTTATCATTGGCCGACCATTGGCAACGTTCTGCGCTCTACATGGGAACGCGGCTGGTCCTTCATCAAAAAGGCCGGTACCATCATTCTGCTCTCTACGATTTTTGTCTGGTTCACTTCTTACTTCGGCTTCACGGATGAAGGTTTCCGCATGCTCGAAGGCGATGAACTGAACCTCTCCATCCTCGCGAAGATCGGCGGAGCGATTGCCTGGATCTTCAGCCCGCTTGGCTGGGGTGACTGGCGTGCGGCAGTGGCTTCCTTCACCGGACTTGTCGCGAAGGAAAACATTGTCGGGACCATGGGTATTCTGTATGGCGGCGGTGAAGCCACGGTCTGGCAGAATCTGCGCATGGCCTTCACAAACGTAACAGCCTACTCCTTCCTGGTGTTCAACCTGCTCTGCGCCCCGTGCTTTGCGGCTATCGGCGCCATCAAGCGTGAGATGAACAACGCGAAATGGACCTGGTTCGCCATCGCCTATCAGTGCGGTTTCGCTTACGTGATCGCGTTCATGATCAACCAGTTCGGCGGTCTTTTCAATGGGAACGCGAACGTTCTCGGCGTGATCATCGCCGCTGCGGCTCTCTGCGGGATCCTGTATATGCTCTTCATCAAGAAGTACTCGGAAGCGACAAAACTCACGGAAAAGCTGAGCTGATCCCGGAACGGGAAAGGAGTATGTTATGGCTTTATGGTTATCGGAAAACATCGGGACGATCGGCGTCAGTCTGGTGCTGATCCTGATTGTGGGATTGATCATCAGAAGTATGATCAGGGACAAAAAGCGGGGTAAATCCTCCTGCGGATGCAAATGCAGCCACTGTCCGATGAGCTCTTCCTGTCACAGAAGCCATTGATGATCATGGATATCCGTTCGGAACGATTGTAAATAAAGAAGCTGTCTCATTATGAGGCAGCTTTCACTCTGAATGTCAGGGAGCGGTGAAAATGAAAATATTGGTTTACGGATGCGGTGTGATCGGGTCTTATCTGATCCATAAACTATGTGAAGCAGGGAATGATGTTGCCGTTGTATCCAGAGGAAAGTGGAAAGAAGTTCTTGAGACGAAGGGACTGCGGATCCGCCATAAACTATCCGGAAGAGAAACAGTCGATCATCCCGAAGTGATCGAGACTGTTCCGGAAGGCATGTGTTTTGATATCGTTTTTTCCGTTATGCAGGGACAGCAGCAGAAGCTTCTGCTCCCGGAGCTTGCGAAAATAAATACGCCGTTGGTGATCCTGGTCGGGAACAATCCCTGTGCGGCGCAGATGGAAGAGGAGCTGCTGTCCCTTTCGGATATCGGAAAGACAGTCCTTTTCGGTTTTCAGGGTACGGCCGGAGTGCGGGAAGCGGATTTTGTGACCTGCGTCAGTCTCGGCGGTTCCATGACGGTCGGCGGACTGCACAGGGAGCCGGACGCGGATATAAAGCAAAAGCTTATGATCGCTTTCGGTGATACGGGCTATCAGCTGCACTGGATGGATGATATGGAGGGGTTTATATCAGTTACCGGCTGAACTGTGACCTGACAAAAGCGAACCCTGCCGGTATTGATGAAGTATTGGCGGCTGTAAAAGAAGGCTATAAATTGATCAGATCATGCGGAATTCCGGTACGTCCGAAAGGTGATGATGCATTCTTTGACAGCAATATAAAGAGATCTGCCCTCAGGTGGTTCCTTTATATGATGGCAAAAACATCGCTCGGAAAGCTCTGTGCCACGGATCATTGCCGCGATGCCGTGACGGAAATGGAATGGCTGGATGAACAGTTTGAGCTGCTGAGGAAAAAAGCTCCTGATCTGCCGATGCCCGCATGGGATGGATTGCGCGGCAGCATGCCCGATTGGGCTCAGATCCATCAGATGTATGACCGGCCGGAGGGGACGCTTCCGCCGGCAAAAGCAGATTATGCCAACTGGATGCCGAAGGATATGGTCGTCGGTTCCGCTGCCGGTACCGGTGCCCTGCTCACAGCAGGAGTGATCACTGCGAAGAAAGCCGCTGAGAGTGATTCCAAAATCGGGAAGCTCTGCGGTGCTGCCCTTCTTGCGGGGGCTGCCGGCTGTGGTGCTTTTTCGGTCTACAGTTTTATTGCCCGGAAGGCATTTTCCTATGAAGGTGAGCGGAAGCTTTCGAAACAGATCATTGACGGGATCGCGGAATATGTAACCATTCCTGATGGCGGTACCGGTTTGGACGTGGGGTGCGGCAGCGGGGCGCTGACGATTGCCTGCGCAAAGCGGAACCCGAATGCGAAGATGATCGGCATGGACCATTGGGGACCGGAATACCGTGATTTTTCGAAAGCTGTGTGTGAACGGAACGCTGAGGCGGAAGGAGTGACAAATGTCAGCTTTGAACAGGGTAATGCGGTGAAACTGGATTACCCGGATGAAAGCTTTGATGCTGTGACCAGCAATTATGTTTATCACAACATCGTCGGACTTGATAAAAAGATCCTTCTGCTTGAGACGCTGCGCGTTTTGAAAAAGGGCGGCACCTTTGCGATTCATGACCTGATGGAAAGATCCCGCTACGGTAATATGCAGAAGTTTGTCGAAAAACTGAAAGCCGAAGGATATGAGGAAGTATATCTGATCGATACAACGGATAAATTCTTCAAATCTCCCCGGGAAGCAAAATGGCTGATGCTGGGCGGTTCAACGCTTCTTGTCGGGAAAAAGTAGAAAAATCAGGAACAAAAAATGAAATATATCGGAATGCCTGCGGGAATGTGGGTTTTGTTTGCGGCAAGTTTTGAAAAAAAACTGACCGCAAAAATGAATTATTCAGGCAGTGAGGCGGAACAGATCCGGAAACAGGCTCACGGAACATACCGTGAGATCATCGGAAAACTTCCGGAATTTGAGAAGAATGACCGTTTCCTGATCAACATCGTCAACTGTGCCATGTTTTCAGCTTTTATATTGAACATGCCGCAGCGTCCGGCAGCTGATCAATTGACAGATTATTATGCTGCCGCAATGATGACAGGCCCGATGAAATGGTTCTGCCGTATGAGCGGGAAGAGAAAGTTTACAAAGAAGGACGTTGAAGACATGGAAAAGACAGCAGCGCTCAAAGCTGCTGACCGCAATCCCTACTCATGGAATATGGATTTTTACCCTTATAAAGATGGAAATGGCTATGAGGCAAGATTCACGAAATGCGGTATCTGTACCCTGATGAGGGAGCTTGGGTTGTTTGACCTGGTTCCGGCCATGTGTCATCTGGATTACACCATGAGTGAAGCGGGCGGGACATCCGATTTCGTCCGTGAATTTACGCTGGCATCAGGCGGCCCTTACTGTGACTGCGGATACAGAAAAAAGACCGTGAGGAAATATATATGATAAAGACTACGATGAAAATTGACGGAATGATGTGTGGAATGTGCGAGGCACATATCTGTGATGTGATCCGGAAAACAGTGCCCTCAGCGCAAAAGGTTTCGGCTTCTCATTCAAAAGGAGAGGCTTCATTCGTAACGGAAAGCGCTGTGGATGAGGAACTGTTGAAGAAGGCAGTGGATGCTACCGGATATACCTGCCTGGGATTTGAATCTGCTCCCTATGAGAAGAAAAGCTGGCTCCCCTGGAAAAAATAAAGGAAAATAAAATTGGATGACACATCAATGAAATATCATATTGAAAAAAAATACGATTCAGGAAACACTGATAATTCCGCTCTTCGGACGCATGATTTGTTCCGTGCATTTTCCAAATCTTTTTTTCGATCCGGAAGCGAAACGCATCTGTGATTCATTGGATTATGACTTTTCTGAAAAGCGCAGGAAGATGGAATCGCTTCCGGGACTTTTCGGGGCTCTTGAAGTTGCCCAGCGGCAGTATGATCTGCGGTGTGAGGCCGAAGATTATCTGAAAAATCATCCGGGGGCTGCTGTTGTCAACCTTGTGGACTGGATGATACCTTCCACAAGGTTGACAATGGCTTATGCCGCGGGTATAACATTGATATGCCGGATGTGATAAGTGTTCGGAACGAACTGCTGCCGGCAAAGAATCGTGAGGAAAATATCGGCTGTGACCTCAATGATTACAGCTGGATGGACCGGATCGATGCCGGTCATGGCGCGGTGTTTTTTGCTGCCGGTGTGTTTTATTATTTCAAAACCGAAGAGGTGAAGAAGCTGTTCCGGACTATGTCGGAACGTTTCCCCGGCGGTGTTCTGGTCTTCGATTCCTGCAACCGGCGGGGGGCAAAAATGATGATGAAAACCTGGCTCAAAGAGACAGGGATCACGGACGTTACCGCTTTTTTCTCATTGGAAGATGAATCTGAACTGGAAAAATGGAATGGTAATTTTTCATCAGTCAGCGCGAAAAGCTATATGCGCGGTTATCGGGATATTTATCCGGAAGTGAATGTCTTTCATAAGATGATGATCCGCTTGTGTGACAGTCTTGTGAAGATGAAAATCATTAAAATTGAGTTCGATAGAGTTTGAGGATGAAAAAGAAGATTTGGGATCTTTATGCTCCGATCTATGAAATTGCCATGCGGTCTGACCGGAAGATCTATCAGTTCATGTATGACCGGATCCCGACAGTGATCAAGGGAAAAGAAGTGCTGGAGATCGCAACCGGTCCGGGACTGCTGGCAAAGCACGTGGCGCCGGCTGCGAAACGCATGACCGCAACCGATTATTCCGATGGCATGATCGCTGAGGCAAAGAAGGGAGAATGTCCGGATAACCTGACTTTTGAAGTTGCAGACGCGGTCTCTCTGCCCTATGAGGATGAGTCCTTTGATGCCGTGCTGATTTCCAACGCTCTGCATGTGATGCCGGAACCGGAGAAGGCCCTGGAGGAGATAGACCGTGTGCTGAGACCCGGAGGCATTCTGATCGCACCGAATTTTGTGGAGCATAAAGCCGGGTTCGGGAGCAGGCTGTGGTCAGGGATCCTGAAACTTGCCGGAATAAAATTCGAACATCAATGGTCCGGACAGGAATACCTTGACTGGCTGGAGTCTCACGGCTGGAGGGTAACTTTCAGTAAGCTGATGGCCGCCAGGATCTCGCTGATGTATACGGAATGTGTCAGAAAAAGCGATAAGGAATAAAAAATGTCAAGAAAAGATTCTCAAATGCAGAAAGTTTCCATGAGCCTGATATACAGGGGGAAGGAAATCTTTAAACCGCTGAATACCGGACGGATCGATGAGCATGTCTCCTGTATCCGGGAGTGGGTCGCGAATATTTTCTTTTACACCAAAAACGGCACCACGATCATGATCGATGCCGGATATAACTATGCCCGGCTGCGGGAGAAAATGGGCTGGCTGGATATTGATCCGAAGACGATCAAACATATCCTTATCACCCATCAGGATACCGATCATGTCGGCGCATTGGAGACGGACAGCGAGCTGCTCTTCAAAGATGCCGCGATCTACCTGAGTGATATCGAAAACCGCTATCTGACCGGTGAAGTGCGCCGCAAAGTGATGTTCCGCTGTTACAGGCTGCCGATGGTGAAGACGGATAATAAAAAAGTCCTGCTGAAGGACGGGCAGATCCTTGATTTCAACGGGATCAAAGTAGAATCGATCCTCTGTCCCGGACATACCTGGGGACATATGGTTTACCTCATCGACGATGAATATCTTTTCACCGGTGATACGCTCTGGTTCGGTGCGGATGGCGGATACAGCTTTATCAATGCGCTCGCGGAGGATAATGATCTCGCGAAGCGTTCCCTGGCGGCACTGGAAAAGGAGCTGAAAGAGAGAGGACTCTCGCCAAAGATCATCACAGGGCATACCGGATGGACTGATGATTTTGAATTCGCTTTCCGTCACAGGGATAAGGTCTGCAATTCATTTAAAAAACAGAAACCGCATGATCCGAATGCGCCGTACGACGGGTATGATGAATCGGATGATACGGAAGAAAAGGCAGGGACTGTCAGACTTGCAAAACAGATCGATCTTTCAGGCCGCCAGACAGCAGGTTTTCAGGAGTGAAAAAATGGAACGGAAAAGTGAGATCAAATCCGCTTACAGAGGTCTCGGGAAGGCACACAGCTTTTATGACGGCATGATGACCGGAACAACGCTGCCTGGCCGGTTCATTCAGAAAATCGTCTGGGGGATGGACAGAGAAGATGCGCTGGAATATCAGGCAGACCGGAGTCCTTTCCATGCCGGTATGGAAGACTTTGCCCAAAGCCGATATCACCTGCCTGGATTATTCCGAAAAGATGATGGCAAGCGCTGAAGAGCGGTCAAAGGAAATGGGTATCAGGAATATTACATTCCGTCAGGGGGATGTGGGCGCCCTTCCGTTTAGGGATGAGGAATTTGATGCCATTGTTTCGTTGAACGGGTTCCATGCTTTTCCGGATAAGGATGCCGCCTACAGGGAAACCTTCCGGGTCCTGCGGTCGGGCGGGATCTTTTGCGGCTGTTTTTATGTGCAGGGAAGCAATGCGCGTACAGATAAAATGATTCGGATGTTCTATATCAGGAGCGGATTCTTTACCCCGCCTTTCGAAAGTGTCGGATCATTACGGGATCGTCTTAGCGCAATGTACCGTGAAGTCAGTGTATCAAATGTGCAGAGCATAGCGGTTTTTCATTGTATAAAATAAAGATACAATAATCAAATTTCATCTTTTCTGACTGGTTTTGTATATGTTCAAAACGGTTCACATGGCGGCAGATTCTTTGCTTCTGCTAAGCCCGTATGAAAAGCCTGCACTCTGTTTTTCCCTATTATAAGAGCTCACTTTGCAATCCGGAGGGCATGCTTCGCAAGGCGCGGGATCGAAATTCGTGCGTTTGCGAAAGCCACAGCCCGCGCCTGATTTCCGGGGTCCTGCGGCCCCCATACCCCCGCTGTGTTATCGGGCTCTTTTTTTGACTCACCCGCAAAATGCGGTGGTTACCTTTTCTGCTCCTGGATATCTGCTGGGTTTTTAATTCAGAATCATCCGTATAGACAAGTATATTGCTTAGTCTATGATATACTTGTTTAGATGAAGAATAATTGATCCGGTATTTCGTTTTATCAGAAGAATTTTGAATTCAGACCAAACTGAGATTTACTGTATACGAACCGGATGTTTACCTGTATCGGATAATTCTTTGCCGGATAGGTGGAGTCTTCGTATATTATAAAATAATGCGGCCGGATTTGAATGTCTGACGGTCTTTCTGTGAAATTATTTTTATGACGATTTAGCAGTCTGGCGGAACACAGCAAAAGGGGAACTTGCTATGGTATCAAAAAATACAAAATTCTCAACCGTGACAGTAAGACTATTAATGATCTTTTTCCTGATATTTATTCTTTCTGTGAGCACAGGAATCTCTCATACGGCATTTGCTCAGGAACCGGATCAAAAAATTGTGCGCGCCGGCTGGTATGAATCATCATTCTGCTATCGGGATCAGTTTGGTAGGCGCAGCGGTATAGACTACGAATACCAGCATAAAATTTCCGCGTATACCGGATGGACCTATGAATATGTAGAGGACAGCTGG
>CACYHU010000016.1 GCA_902774215.1 uncultured Chloroflexota bacterium | reverse complement strand
AAACTTTCGAACCATTTCTCTCCGGGATATTCCTGGAAGAAGATGATAATTTGCAGGTTTTGCCGAATAATATGTCTGATTATCTGCACGTGTAATTGAGGTTATTTTTTTCGAATAAAGAAGAAGATCCTTTCCAAGATCATCAGCCTCAAAATAATTTTCCAGCAGTTCACGGCTCGCCCACGGCATCCTTCGAAGAATATCGATCAGTTTGTTATTCATAAGGTATATCCTCTTTGAACAGAAAAAATACGTAGATTCCTGTTATATTAGGTTATGAGTGTGTTGTGTAGAACTAGATTGATCAGAAGAAAGTAATAATTTATCGGAGAGTAAAATGAAAAATGTACAAACATATCTGAAAGAGCTGGATCGTGAAAAGTTGATTGACTTTTTTCTTGAACGCGATCCTATCCCATATCATAAACCGAGGTGGGCCGACTGGATCGTTTCGGATGTTACAGAACACTGTCGGAAAGAAATCTCGGATTTTATTGACCGGCTATGCAATCTTGAGATAAAACCTTCGGGAAACGGAGATTGTCTGTTTTTTGTTCATTATATTATGGAGAATATGTTTGAGGAACCATGTTTCTCCCTCGTTCACCTAAATGAATTCAAAGCCGACCCAGATAATGCTTATTCTTATGCTTATGAATTTCAAGACCAGGCAGAAATTGTTGGATATCTGGTAGCAGAAACTCCTTTGACGCTTGAATATATCTATGAACTTATGGCAGATATTATGTATGAAGCATCTTTCTTCGGATTTGAACAAGAGGATCTTCCCGAGGAAAAAGAAAAACTGCTCCAGGCAAAAGAAGCCATGGAAGAGGAAAATGAAGATCGCTTTGTCAGTTTTGATGAATATAAGGAAAGCATCGGTTGGAAAGATGAACCAGCAGATTCGGAAGCTGAAAAACTGCGCAACGCCGCATGGGATGCTGTTTTGGCCTATAATAATTATTCAGACAAAAAGGAAAGAAAATATCTATTAAATATGCTGGGAGAGTGAGAAAAAGGCTCTCCGAGAAAACACGGAGTTCATCACTCAAATATCATCATCTTCTTTCTACGATAACACCCGTTCAAAATCATAAGACGGGTGTTATCGCAATATTCTTCAGGAAAGTATATAATGGTCCCTGCGGCTGCCTTATTCTGCATAAGGATCCGTCATAAGAAACAGGCAGTATGAGACAGCGTATACTCCGCCTTTCATAAAAATATTTCTGGTAATTTTTCCTTCTTTAAATTCCCTAACGTTTGAGGCGTATTCGTTCATGATATGCTCCTGCGCTTCTTTGGTATTGATATAACGTCTTGATACCTCTGTGTTTTCCCTTGCAAGATAATGCTTTTCCACGGCTATTTTGAATTCCTCAAAAGTCGGTATTGTTTCATTCTCGTCGTTGTGCGTCTCAGACAGATCAGAATATTTTTCAGGATTCTCATCTTCCCACATGAGCACAGGAATATCAACATCAGAGCGACTTCTTATTGTGCCAAACTCCTTGGGTTCAATAACCTTAGGATACCCTACCCCTCCAAAACTGAGCTTAAATTCCCCTTCGTAGGTCGTCGAACCATCTTCGGTTTGAAAGAATCCGTATCGAGGATAATTGGGACCATAAGAACTGTTCAGCTCAAGAATACCTTCAAATCGCAGCTTCCCGCATTGATAGTATTCCCGGCCACAGAGAAAACCTTTGACGCCGAAAATGCCCTCCTGGAACATGGCCCCGTTCGAATAATATGATGTTCCTGCACCACACGGCTTATTATTCTTAGTGAACCCCTCGTAAACAAGGATACCTTTCTGGTTATAAAGGCGTTTCCATTCATTTTTATTATTGCCCATAATCACTTCCTCGCTGATATATATCAGGAACTATGAGATAAATCATATGAATCGGATGCTTTCGATCTCTACTCGTCGTTTCGGTAATCCACCTCAACAGCCTTCAGATTCCGTGAAATATCAATCCCAATTGAAAAAATCAGCTAATTCCAAGTGACCATCACAATCAGGGCAGCGAGCTTTTCCATTTTGAACCTTTTTAAGAAATTGTCTTTCATTTTGTTTTTCCATTTTGTTTCCGCATTTTTCACAAATGTGGTCAATTTCCATGGCTTTGGAAAAATATTCCTCATCAGGGAATGGATATTTTGGCTCTGCAACGCCTTCTTTCCGTTTATACAGATCTAAAGCCATATCCACTTTTAAAGCACCGCATTTTTTGCACAGGAAAAGTTCATTACTGCAATCTACGGAGCCATCCGGATTCTCCTGAAAAAACTTTTCTGCTGTTTCTCCATATTTTCCGGATTTCATATCCTTTATGGTTTCTTCAGTCACCTGAGGGAAGAGATAACCGAAGCCCATATTTGCTTCTAATTCATATCCGCACTTGCTGCATTTGAAGGTGAAACCCATTCCCATTATTACATCCTTTTATGAATTCAGCTTTTTTAGATCGAAACATATATGAACACTCATCAGAATTGGAGATTCAGACCTCATGAACCATTTTTTCAAACCGTTCACAAACCGCCTTCATATCATCAGGAAGACGCCTGCGGCATTCCGCCTTGATGAAGTCCGGGATGCCGTAAAATGCTTCCGCCATACCGCCGGCGATGCATGTCAGTGTATCGCAGTCTCCGCCCAGAGATACAGCGGTGCGGATCACATCCTCAAAATCGATCCCTTCCATGAAAGCCGTGATTGCTTCCGGAACGGTCTGCTGGCAGGTTTCGATGTGATAATATGTCGGGCGGATCTCGTCACAGGTCCTGGAGAGATCGTAGCCGAATTCACGGATGATATATGCTTTGATCTCTTCTTTGCTGCGGCCGGTTCGGGACATATATATCGCTGCGGCTGTGGCTTCTGCACCTTTGATCCCTTCCGGGTGATTGTGCGTCACTTCAGCTGTCAGTTTTGCCATATGCCGGGTTTTCTCCAGTGTGTTATAGAGCCATCCTGCAGACGAAACCCGCATGGCAGATCCATTTCCATAGCTGCCGTAGGGCTTTGGATCTTTTGTCAGCAGCCAGCGGTAGAACATGCCGCCATATCCCGCATCCGGATATCTGTGTCCCCATTTCTGCATGGACTTTACCAATGCGGCTGTCACCGTTTCATCATCTTGTCCGATAGTGTCCATCAATGCCTCAGCCACGGCAACGGTCATTACGGAATCATCCGTAAAATTAGAATCGCTGATGAAAAGCGGGAAAACCTTAGTCTTGTCCCCGCTGTCAAATTCATAAGGGCAGCCGATCATATCACCTGAAATTGCTCCGTACATTTTATAAATCCTCCTTTATCGTTTTTTATGATTTCAATATAGCGGGAAAAAGAAAAATTACCCGGTTATGCGCCGTTTTATTATCCGGATCCCCTTTTTCCATAGGGAAAGATCCTCGTTCTGTCAGGCCAGTCTTTTATATCAATATTTTCTTTCCTGATTTCCTCTTTCTCAAAGGACGTTATCGGATTGAATGAATACTCATCAAGATCCAGGGAAAAATCAGGAAGATCTTCACCTACCGGACCGTAGCCGTTGTACATATGGCCGTAAGCGTAATTGATATTCCATACCGGCACAATTTCATGTGTCTTTGAATTTATGAAAAACATATAAAGGTCAGTCTTGAATTTGTTCCGTTCTGCTGGAAAACAATCCGGTACGGCCCATGACATATCAAAATGATCGAGAATTTTTTTCATTTCATCTTCGCTTGCATGAAGAATGACATCATAATCGCCGATTCTTGTATTATCGAATTCACAGAAATAAAGCATATTTACCTCCAAATAATTCTGAACAGGACAATTATCAGCCGGCAAGCGGCAGACTGAAATACAATTCGCGCAGATGATTTACCGCAGCGATCTGCTTTTTCTGCACTCCGCTGACACTTTTCGCCGCAGTACCGACAAATGATTTCAAAGTCTGCTGCTCTCCGAAGAACCCCATGCGTCCTTTGAGAAGCAATCGCTCATCGTCCGACAATGCTTCCAGCGCTTTATTCAGACGCAGCAGTCTGTTTTCATTTTCAATTCTGTCTTCAATCTGTTCAGCTGTTAACGCTCTGGTATCAGGGAGGATATCGCCGAACTCTTCTTCACTTCCTTCCTTTCCTAAGGGAGCCTGAAGGCTTATGTAAGAGCTGCATGCAGCGATCAGTTTATCAGAATCTTTGCAGACTGATGTCTCAGGATTCTGTTTCGCTGTGCTTAACTGCATCAGACTCTCCTCAGGAATCCGAAGAACATAACATGTTTTTGCATTTTCCCTCAGCATTTCATGCTTCAGGCAGTTATGAGCCAATGTACCGAAACGAAATCCTTTGTTCCAATCGAATGTCCGAGCGCAGGTGCAGATCACTTTCAATGCAGTCTGCTGGTAATCCTCAAGATCATTCACTCCGAATTTATTCTTCTGCCATGTTTCATAAGCAAATTTCATTGCCCTGGGAACATTAGCCTCTACCAGCTGTCCGAAGGCAATTTCACCTTCTTCAACCAGGAAATTCAAATTTATTCTTTCTTCTTCAGATAATAAATTTCCCTGCTGGAGAATTTCTTTTGCTTCATTTCCTGTCTGGATTTTTTTTGAAAGCATGATTTCTTCATCAAAGTTCAGGTTATGTTTTTTATCGACACCGTAAGTATTATTGTTCATTGTATTCCCCTCTAAATCGTTTCCATTTCAAATCTTTTCTGAACTTTTCAAGTCTGCATGACTTTTTTTCACTGACAATTGGATTATATACAAAATACTTTTATCCAGGGTCGCCCGGCAGGCGACATGTTAATTCAAGTCCTATAATTGGGACTTGTATATTTTCATGTGAAATAACAGATTCTCACCAATGGAAATGGCAGATATTTCGATGTTTTTGAGTTTACTGAGGATTATTACGGCTCAATTTTTTGAGAATCAATCCTTGCCTGCGGGACTCCATTGATATACATGATCCCGTCTATGATCTCGTTGGTTTCCTCACTCGCCCGGTTGATTATTGTGGTTTCTTCTATCGGTTCTCCCATTGTCCAATAATAAAATCCGTCATGATGGAGATAGGGAAAATTGTATTTCCAGAATCTGGCATATATGCCGTTATCACGTATATACTGAACAAATTCCTCAAATAAAATCCGGTCATCCTGAGAAAGTCTGTCTTTTACAATATACCAGTGGGGAATATTCGCCATTGTTTTTGCAAATGTCCACGTCTGTCTGCTAATAAAATCATCGTACTTCATATTTGGCTCCCTGGTCTAATCGCGATGGTCCATTTGACAGTTTCTATATTACCAGAAAAATCATGGAATTATCAAAACTAATTTCATCCAGTCTTCTATATTGGACTTGAAATCATGCCGCCATGATAAAAATATAATTTCTCAAATATAATGTCTTCAGGAGAAAGGAATTGTCGCCTGATGATCGACCACAGTCATTTATACTCCGGATATACTGTGAGTATCAGAAACCCGGAGTAATAAAAATCAGGAAAGAAACAGGTAAAGTTATGGATGTACGTGAAGCAAATATTATCAAAAGAAAATTCAATCAGATCGACAAGCCCACGGAAGAAGATATTTTTCTTTACACCGAAGCAATGGATTATCTGATCCGTGAAACCAAAGATCCCCATGCCATGTTTGACCTTGGCGGATATTTTTACGGTAATAAGCGTTTTGATCTGGCACTGAAGTATTATGAAATGGCTGCGGAATACAAACTTCCTTATGCGTATGAAGGACTTGGCTACATCTGGTACTACGGAAGGACAGGAAAACGGGATTTTGAAAAGGCTTTTCATTACTACTCTCTGGCCAAAGAAGCAGGTATCCTGGAGGCAGCCGTGAAAGTCGCGGATATGTATAAAAACGGATACTATGTTGAGGCGGATTATGAAAAGTATAAACAGATCATCAGAGAACTTTATCCCAAGGTAAGCAGAGCGCGGTATCTGAACGAACCTCTTCCTGAAGTCTATACACGGTATGCACGGATCCGCAAAGAAGAGGGGAAAGAAAAACACGCTATCTGGCTCCTTCGGAAAGCGAAAGAATTTCAGGCCCAGCGTCTGAAGTACAATGCCTTTTTCGGCGATATCAACATCATGATGTGGCTCATCGATGATCTTTATGAGATGAAGAAATTCGATCTGTCAAATTTTGACCTTTTTGACTGTTTCTGGCTTCTCCGCAATCCTGTAACCATCGGATTCCGCTATGAAGACATGAATCTGAAGATTTCTGCCGGAGAGCATGACGGTATTATTGCCATCCGCTGGGAAAACGAAATCTATCCTTCGAGAGAAGACTTCTTTGCAAAAGCAATGCTGGGAGACACCAGACTGATGAGTATTTACGATGAACTGTATGGATTTGAGGTGCTGTAATGGAAATGATGGAAACTTATGAAGTAATGCGCGACCGCTATGAAAACCTGATTCTTCAGCGGGACAGACTGGCAAAAGAAGCCGAACATTACCGGATGGAATATTATCGGGAATTCGGTGAACTGATAACTGACGCTTTTCAGGCCAGAATCGACTGTATTGCGCTGAAAAAATCCATTGCTTTCTGTCAGGCCAAACTGAATTCCGGAGAGGAAATTGATCCGATCAGTATGCAGGAGTTTATTGACAGCAACATGCTGGCATACAACGCGCAGCTGGAGGATCTGTTGAACCTGACGAAAGCCGGACAGTCCATGGTTCCGGTTCCTGTTCTGGAAGTCGAAGAAATCAAGCGGATCTATCGGAAAATTGCGAAACGACTGCATCCGGACATCTGTCCGCTGACAGCAGAAGAACCCGAGCTGATGGAGCTGTTCCAGAAAGCCCTGTTTGCCTATCGGGCAAATGATCTGAAAGGGATCCGTGAAGCTGAGATACTGATCAACCGGTTTCTGAAGGAACACGGCGAAAATCCTGAACCTGTCGTCATTGAAAACCTTCCGGAAAGAATTGCCGATCTGGAAATGGAAATCGCTCAAATTGTCGAAACGGAACCTTATAGTTATAAAAATCTCCTGGAGGACGCAGAGGCTGCTGAACATAAACGCAAAGAACTGGAAGCAGAAAAAGAGAATTATTCAAATTACAAAAATGAACTGAAAGAGTATCTTGACAAACTGTTGACAGCATGAGGTGAAATATGACAGAACAAAGCATTATTCCGGTAAATCCGGAACTGATCAAAAAAGCTGAAAATCCTCAGGGTCTTGGGGATCTTATCAAACCGCTGACCCGGGAGATTCATCTTTTTGATTCCTTCATCGCCGGGACGTCCTACCTGAAGGATCCTGATGTGCTCAAAAAGGCTTCAATCGGAGACACCCTTTCGCTGCGGAGAGAAAGCAGCAACCTGTTTGACAGTTATGCAATTCTGATTCTGAATGAATCCGGCGAAAAATACGGCTATGTACCGGAAAAAGACAACATGATTTTCGCCCGTCTGATGGATGCCGGCAAACTTCTTGTGGCAAAAATCAAAAACATACAGCCCAAGGGATCTTTTACAATGATATCAATCGGAATTTACCTGGTCGATTTCTAAGGAAACGACAGGAGCATTGATCGAAAACAGAAAACAGGGAGGACATTATGGATTTCGATGCGATCATGACTGAAATTACATCCGGATTGACTGATGACCCGGAAAAAGATATTAAATATCTGATGGAACAATCCGAAAAATACAAAAATCATGAAATGAATACGGAGATCCTGCGGGCTATCGGGAGGCTGATCGCTCAGCGCATTCCGGAAGAAAAGATGAAAGAGTGGCAGAATCTTATCGATAGAGATATGACCGGTCATAAAGCCGTGCTTGAAGAAGTGGACTTCTGTATTTACAAGAAAGATTATGAGAAAGCATTATCGCTGCTGAACCCTATGATCGAAAAAACAAAGAGAATGTTCGTGGATGACTCAAAAAGCGAATATCACAATTTTGAAGAGCCTTTCGAGATAAGCTTATATAAATTCCTTATGAAACCGGAAAAGGAAATCCGCCCAGCTTCATTTCCCTTTACTGAGGTTTATATCCGTCAGGCGGGAATCCTTTTTGAATTGGGTCGTCATGAAGAAGCCATTGCAAGCTGTGAAAAAGTTCTGAAATGGAATCCGATGCACGCGGGAGCGATGTTCGAATTGATGGAAAACAAAAAGATGCTTGGTGATATGGACAGTTATCTGCGTCTCACACAGGAAGCTTTCAAAAAAGTATTCCGTCCGGGTGATCTTGCCCATTGCTACAGGAATATGGCTTACTGGTTTGTCGAACACGAACTCTACCGTGAAGCCATGGGTTGTCTGCTGATAAGTTTACAATTTGAGAAGAATCAGGTTGCCCAGTCGGAACTTTTTTACATCCAAAGCAAAGCAGGATCAAAAATCAAGCCTCCGACAGAAAAACAGTTTACGTCTATCTCAAAAAAGTATGGCTTCCCGGTCGGGCCTGATCAGGATGTTATCGGTTTGGCGTATGCCTTGGGAAAACGCTGTCTTGAAAATAAAAATTATAATGGTGCACGTTACTGTTGGAATATCGTGAATAATCTGGTCCATGACGAGGATCTTACCAAAATGATGGATATGCTGCCGAAGGAATAATATCGAAAACAAATGCGGGTGAAATAATCTTCAACATATAATTCATCCGCAGGATCAGGGAGGACTAATGATATATTCGGATCTAACAAAAAAGGCTATGAGTATCGCTTATAAACAGCATGACGGACAATTCGACAAAGCAGGTCTCCCTTATATTTTTCATCCCTGTCACCTGGCGGAACAGATGGGAGACGACGAGCTGGCCATATGCACAGCGCTGCTTCATGATGTGGTTGAAGATACCGATATGACTTTTGATGATCTGTCAAAGGCAGGATTCCCAGATGAAATCATATCAGCCCTGAAGCTGCTTACTCATGAGGACGGCGTTCCGTATCTCGGGAAATACATCGAAGAGATCAAAAAGAATCCTATAGCCAGAAAAGTAAAGCTTGCAGACCTCAGCCATAATTCCGATCCTACCCGGCTGCCGCCGGCAGAGGATGAAGATGAGGAATCATGGCGGCAGCAGCGTATGGAAAAATACAGGAAAGCGATTGCATACCTGACTCGTGAGTAAAAGATAAGGCTGGATACTGATTCCAGCCTTATCTTTTCAATGTGTTGATTTAATTGGCACTTCTCTTAAAACTTTTGATTTGCTGCCAATTCGAGAATGATAAAATGAAGAAAAATGCTGAATAAAGTCTCATACGCATGAGTTATTCATGTAAACAGGGATGACTTTTGACATAAAAACGAAAAAATATGACATCAATGTCGAATTTGTGGGCTTAAGCCCGTCGACAGATTGGAAAAGGATGACTATATTTCCCTCTGTGTTATTTGATGTTACAGAGGAGAATAATAATATGATATCTCAGAAGCTCATTAAAGAATGGCTGCCGTCAGCTATAGACACGTTCAAGTCGGTTATGCCGCCTATATCCAAGCCATATCCGGAAATAAGTATTGCTTCGCCGGCGACACTGGTTAAGACGAGAGAAGCACTGGTAGCCAGAACCGGAACACCGAATGTAAATATGAAAACCCCATATACAAGCATAATGGAAACGCTGCACGGTCCGCGGGGAGACGCGATTCTTATATATCAGAAGCATTGTCCGGAAACGAAGTCTGAATTCAATCATTCCTTCTGGCATGAGCTGGGACATTTCTATGCGGTTTCCTCAGAGACAGAGAATTTCTCCTATCTGGCAGGGCAAACGCTCGATACCGATACTGTCCGGCAAACCGGTTACTGGTTGTGGAATGAATTTATCGCAGAATCTATATCGAATTCCGTTTCCAGCAAAGTATCAGGCATTGACAGGGAAAAAATCATATATCCGGAAATCTGGAGCTATCCGTACGGCAGGCTTCAGCTGATGATCCAATGGGCCTACAATACTCATCCATACTCATTTGATGAATACAGTCTCGCCTTTTATTATGCGACACTGCTCACTGATGAATGTGCAGCAGCATTTTCAGATGCTGCCATTGCTAATGAGCTGCTGGAATGGGATTGCCAGAAAGAAAAATACGTTCCTATAAAGCCCGGAAGTGTTGATTACACTGCGATGTCAATGATCCCTGAACAATACAGCGAACTGCTGACCAAAATCGGATATTTGCTGGAGAGGAAAACAGAGGAGCGGGATTTCTGGAAAGTTGACGGCGATTTTCTTGACGAGCTCGGTACTCTTGTTTGTGAACTCAATGAGCAAAAAAGTCTGTCGATTCTGAAGGAACGAATGAAGAAAATATCCGAGGTATGAAAAATTAAATGAAAACCGCGCCGGTGATCTTTCTAATAACCACCGGCGCGGATTAGTTTACTGGTCAATTCTGATATTATTGATCACTGTACCGTTATCCAGAAGCATCAGCTTCTCCATATCCTCATCAAATACTCTTCCGAACAAAGAATTCATTTTTGAAAGCCGGATGATTTTCTCAGTTATATATTCACTTACCGCATCTTCCGACACGTCCATTTCGCTGCTGTCGGAACGTATTTTTCCTTCGAAATACTGCCGGATGTCACCGGTAATAAAAAACCGTCCTGCGTCCTGATCAGATGCCGATCCATCAAAACCGATGTATCCCGGCCCGTCGAAAAGACGTGTTTTGAAAAATTCCGCATCGAAGCTGTAGCCCGGATTTTCAACACTTTCTGCAGTCCAAACATAATCATCATATCCGTGTGAAATCACTGCTCCATCGTACCAGCCGGATTCCGCCAGAAATACAAAACTGTTCACCGTATTAGGAGCTGTATCAGGGAATAATTCGATACGGATGTCACCGATTTCAGTGTCCAGCACTGCGGTATAGGCTGTTTCCTCATGAATTACGACATCAGGACATTCTGCAAGCGAATTCTCATTTGCTTTCAGCTTTCCCAGAAAATTATCCAGTGATGCATTGTCAAACATATAATTTGAGTCAGCGTAATTGAGGAAAACAGTAGGAGTTCCGCTGACGATACCTGTTCTGATCACCTGAGAATAATGATTCCGGATATCCACCTCATTATCACTGTCTAAAAATGCAAGATACCAGAGATCAAAATCAAGATCGGAAAAATTACTGAACTCCCGGATCAGCCATTCTTCGAATACATCATTGTTCTCGAGTGCCGACCATTCATCCTGCTTTTCAAACAGAAACTCTTCCGCTTCAAAAAACATTCCCTGATAGCCGGCAGCGTTGGCCGCCAGTGCCGCCGGCACGGCTTTCTCATGGAAACTGAGCGGAAAATGCCGGAAGACCAGACGCACTTCACTGCTGTGTTCCTTCTGATACTCTATCAGGCTGAGGCTTGCATCAGCGCAGTAAGGACATTGAAAATCTGCATATTCGATGATGGTCAGAACAGCATCCTCCGGTCCGATTGACCAGTCCGAGTCTGACACTGATCCCAGCAAACCACGGTTTTTTTTAGCCTCATCCATGTCAAATGCAGAGGGCTGGAATCTGCACTCCATTTTTTCAGCGGAATAATCAAACCCGCTTTGCTCTGAATCCGCGCATACTGCAGAGGCCAGTGCAAATAGCGCAAAGCTGAGAGCCACCAATAAAAACAATCTTTCTCTTTTCATTTTTCCCTTTCTTTTTCACCGTAAACGGTTTAATAACAAACATACTTGTTATGTTTAATCAGTGCTGCGGTAATCAGAGCCCAGCGCCGCATCCTGGCTTTGGTTTCAGTCTGTTTGTCAACGGAAATCTCCTTATGCATGATCTTCAGCAGATAATCATCTGCTTTTTTGATCTGTGTATGAAGGTCATCCAAGGAAAGAGCTGAAACGCCGGCGCCGGTTTTATCCTTATAGTTTGCGAGCAGTTCAGCTTTTATTCCATAACGGGATCCGCAGGATGAAACATTTTCACGTATGAAACCCTGCTGGTCATCAGAGAGCACGAAAACATCATTCTTCCAACTGTTATCCACAGGCTGGATCAAAGGAGCTGTTTCCGGTTCTTTTTTTTCCTGAGTTTCCGCCTCATCCTGTTCATTCTGCAATTCTTCTGAATCAGAACAATCCGGTTCATCTTGAGTTGTTTTCCCGTCTTCCGAGTTTTCGCAGCAGATATTTCGTTGATCCGCCGCATTCGATGAAAAAGCAGCACTGAACGGATGTGGAATGCCTGTCCCGATGAAATTGACCAGCCCCAGATCGAGATAAAAATGTTCCGAGCTCCGATAACCCCCATTCGGATCGGTATACCCCTTCATTTTTTTGAACTTCGTAAGAAACATCGGGACAGCAGTCAAAGGAACATTTATCCCGGACGCGAAATCCCGGATAAAACAAAGACGTTTCCGAAGCATATTTCTGTCTTCAATCGTATGGAATCTGAATGCCATGGTCTGAAAAACCCCGACTTCCAGAAGTTCCTTGATAAATACAAACATCTGACCGTCCATTTTCATTTTTATATTCGGTTTCCCGAGAAAACCAAGGTCCGGCTGGTGCGGAATAACCTGCCCGTCAGCACAGCGTTTCCCGTCACGCAGGTACGGTTCTGCTGTGTTCAGCGGATTGTCGAGATTTGCAATGTATGTAAAAATTTTCCCATCGGATTTCGCGAGCATGGTTTTTCCTCCGTTAAAAGCCTTATACGGGGCAGTAAGGCACTTGTCTATGTCATTGCATGGAAGAAAAAAGCTGATCTTTTCAGGATGGCCGCCGTAGACTTTCAGAAAAAAATTCCTGACTTCGGGGTCGGCATTCTGGCGGAATGTGATATTGAAAGAAGCGGTTTCTCCCATCCGCTGCCCCTGTCCCCCGAAACCTTTTGATATGGAGCCTATGCTCATCAGAAGTTTGCCTAAATCATCACTGGAATCAATATAACTGTTCATCATTGTCTCCCCATATGCAGTCTCCGGAACCGGAACAAATCCGATAATGGAAACGTCATTCCCGGATAAGAATATGATACAAAATCATCCTTTTTTTGAAACAGACTTGGTTTTTCGCATTGCAAATGAAATAAGGACATCCCGAAGGATGTCCTCAAAATGGAGGTAATTATTGATATGAAATCTATTTCACCGGAATATATTTCGGTTTTACCTTATCAGACTTCGGAAGTTTCACATATAGGATTCCGTTTCCAAACCGGGCCTCGGCCTTGCACGGATCCACTTCAACAGGAAGAACACACTCCCCTTCATATACGATTTCATCAGCACATTTCTGAAGAAAATGTTTTGCGCCATTCTCTTTTGAATTGCTTTCTTCCGGCTGCGACTGAAGAACCAGTCTGTCACCGTCGGTAAAAACCTGAAGACGCGCCAGTGAAATTCCCGGACACAATGCTGCAACATGGACATATTCAGCATCTTCTTCGATATAAATACGTGCGTTATGAGATTCGCTGATGAGTGAATTCATAGACCATCCGGGCACATCTGGCTCCACATCCTCATCATGAGAAAAATACCTTCTCTTCAGACACTTGAGAATTGCTTCTTCTTCGCTTTTGGATAACGGCTTACCATCGTCTCTTACAATATATGCGTCCATTTTTTCAGTTCCTTTCTTACCATAGCTTACAAATCCCGATGAATCAGCCTGACAGTAAGAAGTTACCGGACGATATCATGTTTGTATCCTGCCGGCATGGCAGATACGATTCAATTTATAAAAGCAGATTTTCATGTCCATACATCCTTTTCAAGGAGAGTTAAAGCCACCCCGGAGGAAATGCTGCTGGCAGCTAAAATGAAAGGCCTCAACCGGATTGCTGTAACCGACCACAACACAATCAATGGCGCAATCAGACTGGCAGAAGCAGATCCGGATTTTGTAATTGTGGGAGAAGAAATCACATGGGCGGCTCCGGGTGAAATAATAGGCTTATTTCTGAAAGAAGCCGTTCCTGAAGGCAGAAGTGCAGCTTATACGCTTGATGCTTTAACGGAACAGAACGCGTTCATATTTATCCCTCATCCCTTCGCCCCGTTCCATTTTTTCTGTCCTCCCGGCAGAATACTGGAAATCGCGGACAAAATAGACGCTGTTGAGGTCAGAAACGGAAGAAATTTTCAGCTACTCAATATCCTTGCATCATTATTCGCCGGTGCTGCAAAAATTCAGGGAATATGCGGCTCGGATGCACATACCCCGGATGATGTCGGAAAAGCAGGCATGCTGGTTCCGCCTTTCTCAGATGCAGACGGACTCAGGAAATCCCTGCTCCAGGCAAAACCTTACGGCAGAGGCCAGTCAATATATAAATCGCTGAAACTGCTGAAAAAAGTCTTCTAAAGAACAAATAAGATAAAAAAATAGAAACCCGGTATTATGTTCAACGGAAACGAAAAAAGGAGAGAAAAATGAATGCGATTGAACAATTGCTGGATTTGAAGGCTGCGCTTGTGCAGGATGTAACTGAAGAAAATCTGTTTGCCTTCAGTATTGCACTTCTGGATGCGCCAATATTTATTCCCTGTGAGTTTCAGGTGAGCGGCCTTGATCCTGATTTCTCGGATATTTCTCAATTCAAACAGGGAACTGTACTTGCTTGGAAAGGCCCGGATTTCAAGCCGGTAACAGCTGAGCTTGCTGAAAAGACCTGGATTCAGGTCTATGTGGAGAAAAACTCCATGCCGGAGAAATATCGGAGCAGCTGTATCAGAGCAGACGGACGCTATGCAGTAAATCTGGCTCATGAGCAGGACGGTATTGACGGGCTGATGCTTGATCCGGATGGAAGATTCATTCCCATTCCTCTGGAATACCTGGACGAAGTAATTCAAATCATTGACAATCACAAAGGAGAAAAAATGAGTGACAATTCAGATCCCATTGAAACTGAGGATAATAATAAATCCATTGAAGCAGCAGAAAATGATTCTCTCGAAGCTGAAGATGACGAATTCCTTGAACCTTTGAGCTTTGATTCCCTTGAGGTTACGGACATCATCGGTTTGAAAGACGGATTCATCATCAGATGGAGTTCACCTGAAATCGGATTCGGCGAGTACACGATCCATACGAAAGTGAAACGGAACGATTTCGGTTTTGCTGAAGACGAAGTCCTGATCGAAGGCGACAGCGAATGCATGGACGGAAATGAAAATAAGGCTTTCCTGAAAGCACTGTTTGATAAGGTGCTGGAGAAGATCAACATCATTTCCTGAAAATCAGCGTGTTCCGGCAGCAATTTGCAATGCTGTCCGGGAACACGCAGCTTACAGGAAAAGAGCGAAAAGAGGCAACGTCACTACGGGCATTGCCTCTTTTCGTTTTATTCAGGTGTTCAGGATCTGTTCATTATTCGAACGTAATTTTATTGGTAACCGAGCAGATCACGTCATCTTCTTTCATCAGCTGGATTGTTATTTCACTGTTCCCGGTAAAATCCGGAGCGATCATATCGAAAATAACAGTTCCCGCTTCACCGGGCGCAACAGACTCGGGAAGATCGATCCTGTTGTTCCCCGGATATTTCAAATAATCTGCCCCGTTCACAACTATTACATCAATTTCATCTTTATCCCATGAAGACTCCGAATTGTTTTTGATCCTGAACACGGCATCGAAATCGCTGAACCGCCATACAGAATAGGGGGAAACACGGACAATGGAACAAGCGGATGAATCAGACACCTTGATTTTCAGCCAGAACGGCATTTCCTTTTTCGTTCTTGTTCCGGTAATTCCAAATCTGTTCCCATTCCCGTCAACCAGAAGATACTCGCTTTTGAAATCGCCGTAAACAACCGGCGCTGTAAGATTCATGGAAATATCGACCGTTTCACCGGGCTCTACATTCCCGGTCAGATATGCATACTGAGAACCGCCCATATGGAATAAACCGGATGAGACAACTCTGTAAGACCGGTTCCAGGTGCAGGTGCCTGTATTCTTCAGGCGCCAGACTTTTGTGAAGGATTCTCCCGGATCGAAAACCATTTCATCCGGAACGGTCACATCCTCAATAAATTCCGCACTGTTTATACAGGATGCAGTTTTATTCTGCAGTTCCAGCATGCATTGTGAAATACAAATCTGCCGGATGTCAGCAAACCGCTCTCCAGTATCCTGTGTCTCACTGATCTCAGCGCCGAAACAGGATACTGCAGAAAGAAACAGACAAATCAAAACAGTAACTAAAGCAATATTCTTCATTTCCAGATACCTTTCTTTTGCAGAGAATACAAAAATGCAGCGGGACCGCTTCCCATGCGGAACCCGCTGCCAAAAAAGGAGATCTGTTTTCAATGTTACAAAAAGAGTTACTGTTCCGGGAAAAAAGGAAAGAGTTTTTCTGTCATCCCGCGAAGCAGCTGCCTCATTGTTTCCTTCTGGTTTGCGGAAAGGCTTTTACCGTTCTCCAGCTCCCGGCATATCCGGAGAAATCCCTGCGTCATCGCACTGACCGCCCGGCCATATTTCCGGTCTTCACAAAGATCGACTGCCCTGCCCGCTGCAATTGCCGTATCGCATCCCGTAAACTCGATAATCATTTCGGCAAGTTCGGCCATCCAGGACTCATCATGCTCCAGTGCATGAAGATGATCCTTTACTGAAAGTTCTGTAAATTTCTCCATAAATCCCTCCACAGGTAAAAAAGTTTGTGAATAATCTAAACAGCGATACTTATTGTTGTTTTTATGACTTATCTCCCGAGCAGCCTGTTCAGTATCTCCATATCACCGCCGCCATCAGGATGCAGCGCCCCGAAACGTTTTTCACATACTTTTCTCTGTTTCTCCAGTTTTTCATATGCTGACAAATAAAGAGAAACCGCCCTCTCTGCATTCCGATCTTCCGAAATACGCTGTACTGTTTCAAGGGCCTTTTCTGTAATTTCTCCGCCGTTTTTCCGGATCAGAAGCATACAGCGAAGCAGCTCAGGGCGGGCATTTCCTTTCCGGCAGATTCTTGCGGCTTCTTTTACATCCGTTTCTGAACAATCAAACAAAGCAGCCTGTCTGCGGACATAATTCCCGTCATTTTCAAGTGTTTTCCAGAGATCTGTCAGTTCCGGTATCTGGACATTTTCCTCATGATGAGGATTCTCCGGTTCAGTTTTGGTATCAGCGGCAGGTTCAGGAGAAACACCGCTTCCATGAGTGACCTTCAGCGCTTTCAGATATCCCGCAGCCGAACCTCCGGTGCTGCAAAGCTCAGTCAGCTCTTTCATTTGTTTCCGCGAAAGATCCGGCAGCATTTCAACAAGAAGCTCCCGGACAGGTTCATCTGATTTCTCATACAGGGCCGTGAGATCAGGAATATCCCGCGAATACAACCGGCCATCCTGATACAGCGCCTCAATTTCCGGACAGCTACGGGAACTCTTATAGGCACGGATCAATTCGATGACATAAGGATGAGGAAATCCGTTCTGTTCGGAAAAAGCACGAAGAGAAATACTGTGGGACGAAAGATAACTGTCAAATTCCCGTCCTCTTTCATAAGCGTTCAGCGTACGCACGCCGATATTTTCTGTCATCGTTACATCGGCGGAACTGACCGTCGACTCAACGACAAAAGCCGGAATTGTAGTGAAACCAAGCACTTTGCACGCTGAAACACGGCGGTGACCGTAAATCAGTTCATACCTGGTATCAGCCAGAAGATCGTCATCATCCTCAATAAACTCCTTGACCATAACCGGAGTGACAACCCCGCGGTTCCTGATGCTTTCAAGAAGGCATTTATCTTCAGGATATTTTTCCGGATTAAAATCAGACATCCGTACCTGGGATACACTCCTCTTGACGATACTGGCAAGAGGAATGAACTGCGCCGGAGAACGGCGTTTGATCAGCGAGACACCGGCCTCCTCCCTTATTGTCACCCGTTTGCTGCTGCGTTCCGGCTCGATCAGAAGATCGTCCGGTTCTCCCTCGTCAAACATTTTTTTTGCCACGGCGTTTTTATCTATCGGTTTTGCCATCGCTCTTTCTCCTGTTATAAACTGAGTGCCGAGAATATCTTTTCAATGGCCGGCAGAGCGACCGCGGGAAAGGATCCGTTAATCAGATCCGCTTTTACAACGGTTCGGCTTTGCGGTATTCCTTCCATCAGCCCGAGTTCCCAGCCGAGTTCCGGTGAATCGCGTATGATCTCGGCCCAGTTTTCAAGAATAAGCCTGTCCCATTTCGATTTTCCGACAGTAAGCGGAAGGAGAGCCAGTATTTCTGCGTGTTTGCGGCGTGCCAGGTTGATCGTATTTCTGGTCGGACCGATGCACTGCTGCGACATCATCATGGGAATGATCAGCCGGTCGCAGGCTGTTATACACATGGAAACAACACAGGGTACAGTCCCGGAATCGATAATCACCAGGGAATACCGGTCAAAGTGTGCGATTTCTATCATGTCTTTCAGAGCCTCTGCTTCCAGCCCGAGCGCAGTGATCTGAGCCAGTTTCCTGGATGACTGGAGCACAAACAGATTATCGTAACCCTCAGCCTTTACCACAGCTTTTTTCATTGCACCTGAAACCGAAACTGTATCATACGGATCTTCAGCATAACATTGGAACGCGTCAAAGATGCTGTATTCGGGCTCTCTGTTTGAGAAAAATATCGATGATGATCCACGGTTGTGATCCGCATCGATCAGCAGGATCTTTTTATCCGTATGTCTTGCCGTATAAGCTGCCAGAAGCGTCGAAACGGTCGTTTTTCCGACACCTCCCTTGTGATTGGATACTGAAAGAATCATTTTTCCCCCTGAAATACCTAATGGGCCTGAAACATAATCCAGGTCGTCAGCCCGAAGAAAATCCCGATGCTTATAATGAAGCAGATTGAAACAAAACCGCATCCTTTTCTCTTTTCCATTTTGCTCATTACTCCTTTATTTCAAGAAAATTTCTGTGGATATCAGCCATGGCGATCAGAGCTTTTCTGTGAGGCTGTCCGCCGGTTCCGGCATTATCCAGAACCGCATATCCGGAGTTGAAGGGAAGAATATCGAACACGCCGTTCCATCCGGAGATCACAACACTGTGTGAGGAATACGGAACGATCCTTACACGGACACTGTGCTTTCTGTATCGGATAAGGCCGGTTCCCTTGAATTCCTCTCCCGGGAAAATATCGCTGTAGAAATAACGGGATGCTCTTTCCGGGCGATAAGAACTGTATCCGGACTCATCTGTCTTGAAATTTCCCTTATATCTGTACTCCATAGCTGCCTTTTCCGAAATTCTACAAACCATCCAAAACTGCGCCGAGATTTCTGTCTCCGATGAATCCGGAAATGATTTCGGAAGCCACGGATCCGGATGGGCACGGTATTGAAAACTCAAAAATACCGTCGTGTTCGATCATCTGGATGCGGGTAACCGGAGTCCAGGCAAAAGGGCTGAAAAGGCATCCTCGCTTCAAATCCGGTTCACCGAATCTGAGAAGATCCGGACCTCCTGCAACCAGCGGCGCCAGGTAATCGGCTGCGGACTCGGCAAATGTTTTCCCGGCAGCTATGAACAGCCTCATATAGGAATAGATGCCCCTCCGCTTCTCGAGACAGCGGGACAGAATGACTGTAAGTTTCCGTTTTTCCATATCGAAATCAAACGCCTTAATATCTGATCTCCGGAAATAATGGCTGCGGCAGCCGAAATGGATCAGGAAACTGCTGCCGCACCTGTCGATCCGTACCTTCCGGCTGCTTCCGGTAACAAGCTGCTCGATAATCTCATACAGAAAGACAAGTCCGAACACAAGTCCCGCGGAAATCATCATGGAACACCCGAATCTCCCCGCCGGTTCATATGCCTGATTCAACTGTCTGAATCCGTATTCCGTGATTTTTATATTCAGGAAGACAGCAATTCCCGGCGGAAGTATATCCAGCAGCAGCTCAACAGGTCCGTATTTCAGCTTATATTGAAAACTCTTTATCTCCATTCGATTCTCCTTCTTTTGCGGGTATTGTATATGAGTGCTTCTTGTTTGAAACCGCTTTTAAAAAAAGAGGCAGAGCCGTAAATACTCTGCCCGGGATTCCTGTCCGGATCAACGCTTTTCATTTTCCGCGCTGCGTAAACAGCGGCTGTTGCCATCCGGATACATCCAGAAGAAGAAGCGTTTCACCGTCTTTTCCCCATCCGGCCAGGCAGTATCTGCCCACTATGCTTTCATCGATCCTGACATTCTCCCTTCCGGAAAAATATCCGCCCCAGGAATCCACATACAATGTTTTTTCCGTGAAAAGAAATGTCAGGTCTCCGATCGTTATCCGTGCAGAGCGGCCGTCTTCCGAAGGCACGACCGCATTGATTCTATCCTCAATGGAAAGTGTTTCTGTATGTCCGCATGAGCAGAGAATGGGTAAAAGAAAAAGTGCCAAAAGCAATAAGCTGAATATGATGTCGGTTTGCCTGTCTTTCATACTTCCTCCGCCGAAACCATACAAAATCCGGTCTTTTTCCTTGTTAGTATGCTTTTTCCGGAGGTTCAAATATGACAAAACATTATTCATTCCTCAGTTTTCTGCTCGCTGCTTTTCTGTTTATTACCACGGGTATCTGCAATGCCGAATCAACAATCATTGATAACAGAGACGGCACTTATTCAATGGAAAACGGGATATTTCTTCGTCAGTATGACGGCTATTCGGAAGAATCGCAGCAGTTTCTGTCGATTCTGGATGCCTGTTATTCCATGATCGGATCCTATTCGGAAATCATCGATCCCTATATCAACGGAGAAAAATCCTTTGAAGACGACCAGTGGAAGGTTATCGAAAACGAAGTCCGGTATATGTCGGGATTTGCCTGTTCATGGGTCATGCAGAATGAAGTTCCGGCGGATCTTTCCGGTCACGGATATGATATTTTTTATTCCGCATATCACCTGCTGATCGCTAACGATCTCCTCCTGACAGCCTTCAGAAAGGATGATTCGGATGCAGCGATCCTGGCTTCATACTATTACGGGCTGGCAGACTCCGGCCTTGAATGGTGGGAAAAGTAAAAATCCCGTTTCTTTTATTCAGTTTCTGATATCAGAGGCCCTTCCGGATATTGAGAAGGGCTTTTTTATTGAATGACCCGTCTTGCCGCCTGATTTCATATTGAGTCCAAATATTATGACTCTAATAATACATCGAAGCCGGTAGAATAATAAAGGACGGGTGATGAAGAAACCCGGTTTAATAAGCAAAAAAACTGCCCGCACAAACAGAAACGGAGGTTAAGATGACAATGAAAGAAAAAAGCACATTTTATTATCTCGTATGGGGAAAGGTCGTTGGCAGACGTGAAAAAAAAGATGGGCATTACGAGAACTTTCTCTTCAAGTCCGGAAGGTGGGTTGAGGATGAGGGCCATGTTATCATGGACCACCTGATGGGATTTGATCCGTCAGAACCGGAAGATTCACCGTATCGGATCGGAAACGGAAGTGTTTTGTTTGAGATGGAGGAAATTTCAGAGGAAACAGCCGTCTCACTGATCAATCAGCAGATCCTGCAGATCCTGAAAGAAGAATGGAAGAATAAATTCAAGGCAAAAAAAGAAGAATGGGATAAGAACCCCGGATGGCCGGCGAAACTTGTGGAGACATGGTTTACATTAAACGGGGAAAAATACACCATAAAACCGGAAGATATCGGACTTACTTCTGATGGCTGGGATCAGGGTTTTATGGAATCGATCCAGGGAGAGATCGAAAAGGATCTTGAAAGCTATGGCGCCACGGATGTCTATAACCTTGGATTTCTCGATTAGGCTTATCAGATGATCCGCTAAAAAAAGCACATCGTTTTTTACAAAAATCGGTTTCTTTTACACTGAAAACATCAAAGCTCCGCATTTCTGCGGAGCTTTGAGCTTGCAACAATATATGAAGCAAAATAACGTACTCAAACATAAAAAAAATCAGTTCTTAAACAGGCTGCCGTATCGTTTTTCAAGATTTCTGTCTCTTTCAGGATTAACCTCCTCTCCCTGCATCAGCACATCCTCCGGTTCAGGTTCATTTTCTTCTGTCTTCTCACCGCTCGTTTCCTGATTTTCCGCATATGTCAGCTCGGTGTCGATATCCGAAATACCATTTCCGGAAGAATCAGGAATCTCCCCGTCTGACCCCTCAGTATTGATGTTGTTGTCTCGCGCATAATAGAATCTGTATTTTTCAATCCGTTCAAGATATCTCAACGCATCAGAAATGGCTGCTTTCTTTCCTCTCGCGTATTTTTCTCTCATGTCCAGGACATCCAGACGAATATCCGGATCAGGGACAACAGGCGATGCAGTCCTGAAGAAGAATGGCCGGGTCAGTTTTCCGTCCTGCCGCATGATTCGGGCATAGCAGGTATATGGATCCAGGCTGATGAGTGTATCACGGGACGGGCCTCCGAATTTCTCGGAAAGCTCATTGCGTGAAAGGTAATCCGCATCCTCCCCGTTTACGGTAAATGAAAAAATTGAATATACGCCGGACATAATGATTCCGGGCAGGCTCTGTGAATCCTCCGTTATCATGCTGGCGAAGGACTGTGTGCCCAGCACAGTTCTGCCGCCCCATTTTCTGAGCTGGGCCAGAAGTTCCTGCCATGGCACACCGGTATAAGTCTGGAATTCATCGATCAAAAGCTGGACAGGAACTCGTTTTGTCGGATCATTTTCACCCTGCCGGGAGATCTCTTTCAAAATCACGCTGATGATAAAAGAGCCGATGAAGTCAGACAGGTCGGATCCCAGTTCGCTCATACGGGTGTTGACCAGGAGAATCTTTTTATCCCCGATAATCTCCTTCGGATTCAGGACAGAACGCGGAGCCGAAAAATATTCCAGCATCGGGTTTTCCTCGAAACGGTAGGATTTGGACAGGACCGGAAGGATGATCTCCTCCTTCATGTATTCCTTGTATTCATCAAATTCATGGACAAAATACCGCATCAGCTGATCCCGAATCCGGTTGTCTCCGATCTCTCGTATGTAATTTCTTCTTTTGTCGTCCTTTGCTCTCAAAAGCACCCCCATCAGAGAAAGACCGTCCGCACCGCTTCCGGGTTTTGAGCTCTGATTATGGGCCGCAATCGCCAGAACAGACCGCTGAAGCGGGATCTGCATACGTGGACCCCAGGATGTGGTCCACAGCGATTTGCCAATATCCACGATCATCTGCGCCGCCTTTTCCGGACTGAGGCCGCTAGTTTTCACATCCAGCGGATTATATGGAACCACATAATCCGGATCTCCGAAATCCAGCAGGATCACATCCCGGATCCGATCCGGCGGAATGCAGCCTATAAGCCGATTGAACATATCTCCGTGAGGATCAATGACGATGACAGCTGAATCCCGCTCAGGATCTTCGATGGCAGCCCTGGCAATATGCTCCATCAGTGTTGTTTTCCCGGTACCGGGTTTGCCGATCAGGAACATATTATGCTTCATCATTCTGGAATTCAGAAAGACGCCTCCTGTATCACCGTTGGGCTGGGTAAAATCGCCGATCCGGTAAAATCCGGTCACTTCATCCATATCAGGACAGCGCATTTCAACACCGCGGACAGGAATCAGTCCGGGAGAAACGGATCCGGAAATCCATGGAATATGCCAGAAGGATGCCAGCTCCCAGTCACACATTTCCATGGCAGGAGTTTCTTTCGACTGCGGGATATAGCACCCTTCATGCAGCGTAACAGGAACAAGAGAATTTCCTCCGGACAGCGAGTAAAGGTTCATAACAGAACGCATCCGGTTCTGTATTTCATGTGAACGCTCAATTGAACGGGATGAAGCTGACAGCCTGATTGACACCAGATTGAACTCATGCTGGGATTCCGCTTTCATTTTCACCATATCCAGATCCGTACGATACCAGGGATCGTCCATCTGAGACGGCATTTTCGCCCGGATAAAAGTCAGAAACAGTGCAGCTCCAAGGGCAAAAAGCATATATTTTGTCATCTGCAGCAGATACAGGAGCAGAACGAAAAACCATATAATCGAAGTCAGGACAGTTACGAAAGCCTTCCCCTGATCGACTGCCCGGTACTGCTCAACAGGGGTATAGGCTCCAATGGAATTTCCCAATCCTTCATTGGAAGCATTGGTGACGAATCCTTTCTGTTTTTCCGCCTTGATCCTTTTCAGAACCGTATCAAGCCATTCAGGTTTCCTTCGGTCCAGCAGCCTGATCTGAATCCACATAGACTCGTCCGCGCCAAGTTCCAGCAGACCTGAAATGATCGTATGGACCGGATCGTACTCTCTGTATCTGTCAATTCTTTTAAGAGAAAGATAATTTTCGCCGGAGAACCCGTAATCGACAGTAACAAGGCTTTCAGAATTTCTCATGTCTTCCGACGGATCTGCATCCAGAAAATGCAGCGACGCGGAAGGATAAGCTGCCGTGATTATTGCTCCGGTCCGTCTGACATCCGCCGGGTTTCCCCTGACAAGCATAAGCCTTTTTGATCCTCTGCCGAAGTATTCCAGGCTGATATTTTCCGGCAGTGACGAGATCAGCCTGAATACCGATTCCGCCTCCGTTTCATTTTTTGAGGGGAGCCAGACTTCGGCAACCGTTTCCTTTTCTTTCTCAAAATAATCGTATTCCATAGGTGGATCCTTTCTAATCCGTCTCATTTTCAGCAGTGTATTCCGCGGGAACTTTTTCAGGAGAAATCATTGTTATAAAGACATCAGTATCCATCACAAATGAAAGAATATAAGCCGGCATTCTGAAATGAATAACGGCCGGAACAGATGGATGGGATGGAATATAGGAACTGAAAAAGTAAAGGGCGAGTTCCTCAATCACCCTTTTGTCCGCCGAAAGCGGAATGTCTGTGCCTGAAAAGACAGCCTCCAGAAGATTTCCCGTATTTGCGGCGAATAAGGAAAGATGGTTTTCACTCAGCTCGGCACCGGTATCGATATGCTGTTCCTGGATAAAAGAGGCTGCTTTTCCTGTTCTGCTGTCATACCGGAAAAGGTATTTGGCGTACGCATCCATATCTCCGACTGTTCCGATGCCATAAATGAAACAGTCAAACAATCCGTTCTCCTCCCGGTATACATGCTCGAACGATTCCGTCGGTTCAGAATAATATCTGCTCTCCGCGATATTGCGGACAGTCAGCATACCGTCCTTTGCCGGGACCAGCTCTGCGGTCAGGAAATCAAATGTATATTGATGGGTGACGGTCCTTTCAGGCCGGTGTGACGGTACGTCGGCCGGAACAGCCGGTGTTTCAATTACCCGCGGCGCCGCTGTCGCGGTAAATGCCGCCTGCGGCATAGCAGTGGGAATCTCATTTTTGTCCGGCTTCACATAAGCGATAAACAGGCAGAAGAGAATGATCCCGGCCGCATAAAGAACAACCGCAAGATGATCCCATGTATTTCTCATTCCATCCTCCCTGTCATTTGCACTTGGTCCTGCCGGATGAACAGGTCGCCGCATCGATCAGATGCGATCCGGGATTGCCTGCGTAAAGCTCCGGACACGCGGCCGCTCCGCCGGAACACGAGCCTTCAGAATAGTCATAGGGATAATTCCTGTTCCTGAAACCGTATGAAGCGCTGTCAACGGAAACACCGCCCACACCCCGCCAGTAATCTCCCGTATAGTTGTCACCCATGTAGCACATATATGATGTGTAGTCCAGGTGCGCTCCTGAAGAGTTTCCGTCGTCCGCAGGATTTCCCGTGCCTCCGCCCATCCAGCCGACGACGTCGCCTGCACGGACATGGTCGCCGACTTTCACCGGCGGGCTGCTTGTCATCTTCGACGGGAGCAGGTGGTTGAATGTATACAGCATGCCGCAGTTGTAAATAGTAACGCGGTACCCCCAGCCGGTTGAGGTCATCCCGACATCGACAACCGTTCCTGAAACAGGAGTAAAAATCGCCTGTCCCATCCGCCCGTCTCCCGTTGCCTGATCCCAGCCGGCATGGCTGCCGCTGTATGCGCAGCAGCATTTTCCGACGGAATCCCAGTAAGGATGGCAGGTCGTCATCTTTGCCCTGTCATCCGGATCATGCTGTCCGTTCCCGTTGCTGTCGATGAGCACTCCGTCCAGACAATCCACCTCAAAGGGGACACTTCCATACTGGTTCTCCAGGGAATTGCAGTCATAGATGGTTTTCGCGATCGGACATCCCGCTGCGGGGCAGTATCCATCTCCGTCACCGGGACCGAGGTCGGCAATGGGAATATCGCTCAGGTCATATTCGCAGAATTCCAGCCGGAACAGCTGCTCCCAGGTACGGACGCAGCCATCTTTGTTTTCATCCTCGTAGGTTTCCTTTGAGTGCATATCCAGGAATTCCGACATTTCGGATTTGATTTTCCTTGCGTCCGCTCCAAGCTCCGGATCAATGGATTCCATTACCCGCCATGCCATGAAATTGCTTCCGCCGAGAAAACCTGTGAAAACGCAGCACATCGGGAGAAGTGCGATGACAGCTACGATGAAGATAAGAACGACGGGGCGATTCATTTGCGCACCTGATACGAATGCCATTCTCCGGGGACATTCACGGAAACCCGCAGGATCTTGTCAGGCAGAACCATCAGGCCCCGACCGGTCCCTAGATGCGTAAGCACATTCTCCGTTCCTTCAGGAAGAGAATACAGATTCTGGAGAAGCGAGGCTTCCATCGGACGCTGATCCATCAGGAAGGTATTTCCGACGATAGAAAGGATCTTCTTCGCGTCTGCGGAATCAAGAAATTCACGGACTTCCTGAGTCGCCATCCAGAGCCCGGCCTTCCGTTTCCGGAACCGTCTTGCCATGTTTTCGATCGCACCGACTCCGCCCGGAGCCTTCAGCAGGGCCCATACCTCGTCCAGCATCACATGATTGGCAGTATCCTGATCTTTCATATACCTTCCAAGGACTTCGGACCAGATCAAGCCGAGGATCTGCCAAAGATATACCCTGAGCTGACTGCTGGAAGAATGGGTATTTACATGCTTCAGGCCGAAGATCACCAGCCGTTCATCCCGGATATTGAACGTTGTCGGACGGTTGAAGTAGGAGGCATATACGCCGTTGCCGACATACTGGGCAAGCATCTGGCTCATTGACAGAGCATCAGGATTTGCCTGGTCGCGCCTCAGAATATCCACAATATCACCCAGCAGCGGCGCATCCTCGCTTTTCCAGCCTTCACGGTTCAGGACGGTAAATGACCCGTCATAATTCTCTTTCAGCCAGTCCCGGTCGATCAGGGCACGCTTATAGGCATCAGCAAGGACATTCCACTCAGGTCCGGGCTGAATTGCAGTTCCCCGTACAGCTTCTGCAAATGCAACAAGCTGTTCCGTCCCCCCGATCAGCGGGTCATCCGTGTCCAGCTGGATATCCATGACGTTGATCAGCTCTCCGTTCGGCGTTCCGACTTCAATGTAACGGCCCCCGTAGTATTCGCAGTATTCCTCCATTTCGCCTTCAATATCAACAGCCATAACACGTCCGCCTGATATCATTGCGGAGGTCATCATGGTTTTCAGCCATACGGATTTCCCTGCACCCGGCCGGCCTACAGAAAGAAATGTCGGCGTCTTGTTATTGGATGAACCGAACGGATCCAGAAACAGAGGCAGATTTGTCGACTCATCGAATCCCATGTAAATGCCGTTTTCCTCGTTATACCGTTTCCGCTGAGGCCAGAAGAATGTTGACAACGCCGGCGCATTCATGTTCCGTCTTTTCTGTTCGGTACACATAACACCGAGCGGGATATAAGAGCGCCAGAGATGTTTCTGGGTATAATCGGCCGGAAAAGCCGCCACGCCGATCGTCTTGAAAAGACTCTCCAGTTCACGGCAGCGGTTCTCGAGTTCTTTCTTTGTCAAAGCAGTACGAAAAACAAAGAAGCGGATGTTGATCGGAGCCTGCCCTGCGGTTTCCAGCTGCATACGGCTCTCCTGGACTGCGCTGACTTCCTGCCTGACGCCGAAATCGACCAGCATTCCCTGTCTGGCTTTTACCATTTCCTGCGCTGACAGCTGTGTTTCCCGCTGCGACAGCTTGTCCGCTGCCACCGCAGGATCCATTACCTCAACAAAAAGCGTTCCCAGCCAGGAGCCGGAAAGGCTGTTGAGCCTGTACATGAACGTCGGCCGGTTCGGACGAAAATCATAGACGACATATCCTTTCATAAGGACTCCGTCGATCTCCAGTATGTCTTTCCGCTCGATAACATAATTCGGGCTCAGCATGGATGAAATCTGTTCCGGTTTCAGATCATCTTCCCATTCTTCAGGAGCCGGAGGATCTTTTTTATATATTTCCTCACCAAGATCTATGTTCTTCGCGATATCCGATGCGGAAACATACGGATCCTTGGAGGAAAAAGGATGCATTGTGCGCCAGACTGCAGTCAGTGCTTCCTGAGGAGTCAGCTGGATAAGCGGAAGTCCGGCTCCGGAAAACGCGCTTTGCAGGATCGAGATCCGTTCCTCAAGATTTTCCTGAGCCGATTCTTTTCCTTTTCTGATCTCAGCGATATCAGCCTCGGCATACTGTCCCATGACAATGTTCCGGGCTACGTTTACAGCACCCGGCAGATAGTAAAGCGTTATTACCGTACGGCGCCGGATAGGCTTGATCAGGTCGTACATCTCGGCAGTTCGGGCTGTCATGGCTATCGATGAAACAGCAAGCGCCTGTCCCTGCCGGTACGGAACAGAAAGCGGATCCATGTATTCAATTTCCCTTTGAAAGGCTTTAGACCGTTCCGAGAAATACCGGATGTCGTCCGACGGGTCGAATGGTTCTTCAAATATGGTCATCTGGAATCTGGTATCCGGAGGAAGAGCCCCGAGCGTCATCTGGTATCTTTTGCAGAGCTCATCTTCCGTCTGTCCGTATATATCCATGTCGATCTCCGGGATTTCAAACATGAGGACAAAGGCGCCTTCTTTGGTTATCAGGAAGGGATCATCTATGGCAATAATGCTGACCAGGTCTGCCGTATCGGCAGTCGGCTGTCCCGGATCTGAGAGTTTATTGGGATCAGTTACTTCCGGTTCGGGCTGAGGATTATTTTTCTTTTTCCCTTTGAACAGGTTCAGCAGTCCCATTAATTAAGAATCCTTTCCTTTACACTAATCCGGAAAATGATACAAAAATATATGCTGTCATAATTCCTGTTAATTGAATAGATCCTTCAGCACCATTTCGGCAGTTCAACAGGATTCAGACTGCCGTCTGATATAATTTAACTGAGCGAGCAGGATAAAAAACCGTTATGAAAAGAGAGAAGATCAAACCGGAAACTGAAATAAGACTCACGAAAGTCTGCGCCATAAAATCATCCGAGAGTGTAAGAATCCCGGATATTATTATTGGTCCTGAAATGGACGGGAGCTATCGCTTTAACATGATGAATATCTCTTTTTACGGAACGGACAGAAAGGGGAACGGTTACCGGCTTGACGCTGCAGGGAATATTTTTCCGACGGAAGGAGCTTATTTTGATGAAGAGTTCATACTCGAAGAAGGAAGAAATTTCCGGGAGCTGGCACAGCGTCTGGATGAACGGATTCAGAAACGATTAGTCTGGATCGAGGATTCAACAGTGAAAGGGGACTCCGCTCCGAAGCTGATCTGCATAGGAATACGTTAGGTGTTATTTTCCAGACAAAGATGGTTATGAAAAACGCCTCGATGATGAGGCGTTTTCAAATTATTTTTCAGGCGCAGCACTCTCCGCGATTCATCTTCTGAATAGCAGGCGATTTTTCGCTGATCCTGTACCGCCAGTTTAATTCATTAGGATCCACCGGGTAGAAGCCGCAGATAAGCATTGCATCTTTGAACTGATTGTTTGTCAGATAAATACCATTCTCATACTGCATTACGTGTTTCAAATAGTAGCTGGAATGTCTATAATTTGCTCTTTTTATTGGGATAAAGTTCGCTCTGACCCATTCAAGAACAATTTCCTGCTCCTTAGGATCAAGCTGGTCGAGGAGATTCTTATCCTCCCATCCGTTTTCATTTGAAAAAGGCTTTCCGTTTTTTATCATTTGTTCTTTTTCCTCCTGATTAAATCCTGTTATTGATAGAAAAAACAGCACAACGTCCTGTGTCATCATCAAACCATGCACAGTCTCTGGAGCATTCCCGGAACTTCAGCGGACAGCGTTTCATTTCATCCATTGCTGTCAATGCACCCGGAAATCGAAAATGCCACATATACAGTTCTTCCGGCCAGATAGATATGACATGGTTATCTATTCTTTTGCTTACAGAGATACGGCCGTGTTCGCTGTCATATTCCTCGACAACATATTCCTCAACTGCGTTCCCGTCAAAGTCACAACTGATGACAGTTGCGCCTACCAGATGCGTCAATTCATCGAAAGTCAGATCTTTTCCCATTTTGCTTCCTCCCATAAAATCAGAAAACACTTGTCACTTTTGCGTAATACCCGATGACCGAGTCATTATCCCGAAACAGTACGGCATCAGTGTCTGCTATGGTTAAAAATACAAAAGAAGGATCAGCTATAAAACCGATGGAATACCCCCTGCCGGTCAGCTGTCTCGTTGTCCGGGTTTTGAATGCGCCGGTTTCATCTGTTTCGAGAGAAGAAAGCAGCCTGCCGAAATCGATATTGCTTTGCTTTACTTCATAGACAAAACGCGTAAGATAATTGAGAACAGCGCCGTATCTGGAGATATCCTTCTGTCCATATCCTTTTGGAAGGTACATGAACCAGAAAATGCCGTCAACGGGCACCTTTTTTCCCTGTTCATTCGCCCAGATCAAAATATCCTGCCTCAATTCCTGATTATCACTGATTACGGAATACTTCAAGGATGCATATTGCTGATACAGGTCTTCATCAAGTTTCTCAGGATCCATGATCGCATTCATAATAATAGTCACTGGTTTCGCAGTATCGGCAGAAGCCGGTTTGAATGTTTCACCGTCAAAGAAAATCAGAGCCCGGTTGTATGGTTTAGCAGGATCCCTGCTGATCTCAAAGTCGACTTTTCCTAATTCGGCTGCAAAGGTAAGTGCGGAAAACGCGTCGAATCCGTAAAGGTCCGTATTGGATGCTCTGATTTCATAAGCATTGACCAAGTCTTTGATCCAGCCATCCTGGGTGAGCAGAAAGCACATATCCGGATCCTCGTAAACTTCAGCGAAAGAACCGCAGAAAATCAGCAGAAACATAGTAAACAGAAAAAACAGCACACAAAAAATATCCTTATTCATTTGCCCTTTTCACCTCCAACTCAAAATTTGTGAGCGTATAATTCTGGAATTGCATATCAAAACCGAGCCTTTGTTTCCTTTCGAAATCCTCCCGCATACCATTCCTGATCTCATCATAAGTTCCACCCCGCATAGCGATATCCATTCCGTGCCTGGCGACGGCATCCAGATTTCTGAAAGTATCGGCGCCTGTATCTTCATATTCGCCATTTGGAAGAGTTTTTTCGGGAAAATATTCAGGATCCACGCCTTCCTTTTCCACATTTCTTCGGAAACTCCCGTAGAAATTATCCTCCTGAGGCCTTTCTGCATCTTTCCGGCCTCTGTTCTCCGCCGGCGGTTGGTTTTCAGCATCCACTCGTCGGAAGGTCTTCCCGGCATGATCCATAAGGTCGGCTGCCATCATACCCGCGGCTCCTCCGTGCCGGTCAAAAAATTTCCGGACAGTCTCAGGCTGCTTCATACCTTTTCTGACAGCAGTATTCAGCGGCTGGCCGTATTTTTCATGTGAGATTTCATCCATCGCCCGGATAACATCTTTTATGGCAGATCCTGCTTTTGTTACCTCTTCCGGTTTCAGCTTGTATTTTTCAGCAGTCTGTTCTTTGATTCTTTCCATATTCTTTTTTCCGGGAGAAGGTTTTTCCTTTTCCGGTATATCTTTTTTCTTTTCTGCAGGTTTGGATGCTGACTTAGCCATATCCGCAGCATCAGCGGCCTTTCCCGCATCTTTAGCCCTCCCGGCCGCTGCCGCTGTTTTCGCTCCGGCTTCCGCCGCAGCAGATGTACCGCCGGATGATATTGCCATAGCAATCCTCGCAATAACCTGTGCGGCAATTTTGACAGCTCGCACCGCCTTCTTGATATCGGCAATCAGGGAATCGAATATTTTTTTGATCACCTCGCTGTGCAGCACAACGATCATACAGGAAATGCCGATGGAAATGCACAGCGTTTTGAATACTTCTCCCATCGACATGCCGCTGACGAATTTTTCGTTGTTGAGCATGATCAGCGCCAGCAGGATCCCGTCAAAGACAGGCGTAAGGATGAATCCGATAAAAGTTTTTATCCAGCTGTCCCTGACCCAGTCAAACTCCTCATAGACTGAAAGAACAAAACATACCGGTGATATCCCGAAAAGGAGCAGAATACCGATCCTCGTCGACACCGAAACAAGAACGATCGAAATGAACAGCACCAGGGTCAGGAACAGACGGAGAAACATCAGCACGACAAGCAGCGCTTCAGACGATCCGTCCAGATGAGTGATCATTGACGGAAGAAAAATCCGCTCCGCAATTTCAGAAAAATTCGTAGTGACGGTTATCCCGGAAATTGCCAGCATCTGCTTTCCCAATGCCGTGGATATGACAAGGACTTTTGTAAAGATCCAGTAGCTTGAGGCGGCAAGTCCGACATTGAGAATGGTACCGAAAGCCAGTTCCCGCGTTTTCACCATTGTGAGAGAGCTCCGTTCAGAACCGTATTTCACTGTACTGAAAATAGAAAGGAGCAGCATCAGCGGCAGCAGCGCCAGTGCAAATTTTGTTGTGGACTTCCACATATCCAGGCACATTTTCAGAAACGGCTGATCCATGTCATACATATACCGGATCGCAGAGCCGAAAGCCGAATTAAAAAAACCAGCTATCTCACCTACTGAATCTTCAAGAATCCATGAGCTGGCCAGCCTGATGATGATGTCATAGGCAATATGAAATGGAAATTCAATGTTGAAGATCGGGAAAATTGTCCCGATCCATTTCAACATCGAAAGCAGACCGGAGAAATCCATCTGTCAGCTCCGAACCGAGTTAAAACGGAAAAGATCCTCCTCAAGGCCGCCGCCCCAGAGATAGGTGATCAGTACACCAAGAAAAGCAAGAGAACAGAGCTGGAACACAAAGGAAACGGTAAGATCGATCGGCTGCATATGAAACAGCGCTTTAGGCTCTTTCTTCGGTTTTTCCGGCTTTCTTTCGCTGTAATCATATTTTTCAACATGATCGATCCCCTTCTGGTGAAACTTGTCCCTGCCGTAGAACATCAGGATCTGGGTGATCATTTCCTCGAATTTTCTTCCGGTCTTGGGATCTCTTCCGAAGGCGATTCCGACACCTGCACCTGCACAGATGATTGCAAGCCCGATCTTCAGCGGAGCATACAATTCCGACAGGTAAACCAGAACAGCCAGAATTACGCCGGCTGCAGCTATAACAAGTTCACGCGTGCCGACACCGATAAAACTTTTGGGAGCATCTTCAATTTTCGGGGGAGTATAACCGGCCATATTTATCCCGCTTTCAAAAAATTTGCGCTGGACAGAACCATTCCGCATCACCGGTTATTTTACAAAAACAGCGTCCGGTGAAATTTCCGGACGCTGTTTTTGATTTGAGATCATCAGCGTTCTCTATACAGATTTCCAAGCTGTTTGATTATATCCTCTTTTGTTCTGTTCATTATTCCAAGCTGCCTGAGCTCTACATCTTCTTTCGAAATTCTGCGAAGGAATTCCTCCATATCTGATATCACTTTCCGGGGAGTTTCAATTGAATTTTCCTGAAATCGGTCAATCAATTCGGTCAGTCTGAACACATCATTTTTATGTTTCCTGATATTCTTACTGTCTATCAGTTCACCGTTTTCTTTTCTATCACACAAATCCATCCATGCTTTAGCCTTGAAAGGAATCAAATGGAGAGCATCCAGCAATGTCAGACCTGAGATTCTTACCCTTCCCATCTTCAGAAATTCATAATAATCTGATTCCAACAAAATAGCCGACAGACTGGAAACCTCATCGTCAATCGGAAGCGGAGTGAGTACTGCATGTTCAGGCAGGATTATTGAATCTGAACTTGTTGAGAAAAGTTCGATCATCGAAGGAAAATCTTTTGACTGCGGATTCGTGAACCGGTAAAACTGGGGAGTCCCATTGCTTTTGTTTTTCCGCTCATATCCTCCGGCGGTAACATAATTCCAGAAATGCATTCCGAAATCCCTGTTCAGAGATTCAACGATTAGAACCAGATCGATATCCTTGGTACCTCGGAAAGAGAAGCCTTCTTCCGACATCAGCAGATCACAGGCTGTTCCGCCGATAATGACATACTGGTCTGAATAATCCTGAAACCATGTCGTAAAGCTTTCCAAACCTCTTACCATCTTTATTTACTCCAGATTTTTTCAAGCATCTCATCTACTGCAATTTCAACTCTTTCATCTGGATCATTTTGAAGAGAAAGAGCCAGAGAAAGCGGATCAACACAGGTGCCATCTGTCAATTTTCCAGGATCATAACGCCACAGTTCCACCGCATATTGACTATCAATATCCACTAAATCCGGTGTCGATACAACTGTCCACCTTGTTATATCGTTTGAAGCGAAATACATTACAGAAGGAGGATTAAGCATGGAATATTCTGAAAGAGCAGAATATCCGCTGAGCAGCAGATCGTCATGGATATGTTTTTTTTCGACATAGACAACTCTTTTCACGGGATTGCAGAAATATTCCTTTGCCATAAAGAACAACTCCTTTGGTGAAGTTTCAGTAAAGATGATTTTCTGAACACCATTTTTCCGAACCTTTATCAGGCCTGCATTTTCAAGCTGTCTGGACGCACGTGAAATTGAAGTGGGCGTAAAGCCAAGCTCATCAGCAGCTTTACTTGTTTTCAATTCACTGCATTCGTTATATATGAAATACAACAGCAGTAATTGTGAGACCGGAAGCAGTTTTTCATTTTTCGGAACCGGACTGTCACATCGTTCCTGAAGGTAAACAGCCATAAACGGAAGATAAATCTGTTTCCCGTTTACAATGAAAGGGATCCGGTTTTTCAAAAGAGTTTCTTTTTGTCGGAACTGTAAATTATCCAAAACAAGCACTGCGGGCATGTTTGCAAAAACCGCGATTCTCTCTATATGTTTTTTTACTGAACTTATGGGATCAAGAGATCCTATTGGCGATACAAAAACAGCATTTATTCCGTTTAGAGAAACCTGCTGCAACCGGTATCTGTCATAAATAAAATTGGGAAGAGAATATTTTATTTCTGCATCGCTATATTTAGTGTCAATTCCTAATACTTTATAAAGGTAATCCATCAACAGCCCCTTGTAAACATAATAATTTATATTGTAACAATTTTTAAGTTAATATGCAATAATAATGTTAAGTTTAGTATCAAATATTCTGATTGATTCCTACAACCCTCATCCCGATGTTTCTTACATTCTTGTGAGCATATTCATACAGAACCCCGGTCAGCTTCAGCGGTTTCTGTCTGTCGATATTGAGAGAAGGGTTCAGCAGAACCCATAGATGCTCAATATCAGGAACTTTTGTTTCCTTCAAGGCGGATTTGTTTATATGTTTTATACGGGAATTGCGCAGGACGGCTTTATTCGCCCGTCCGGAGAATTTTTCAATTTCATAATTTCCGCATTCCAGTGTGATATACGATCCAAGGAGCGGAACCAGATCTTCCCTGTACCACCTGCTTTTCGGAAATTCCTTTGATTTCTCCATACTTTCTCTGGAATACGACTCAGCCCAGATGGAATTCTTCTGTCCGCCCCTTTTCATTCTTTCCTCCTTACAGAGGATTCTACGGGATCCGGCAGATCCCGAAACAGGTTTTACGGACTAAAAAAGAACAATAAGTATTACTATTTAGATTATTCACAAACTTTGAATGTAAAAAGAGTGAATACTGTCCGTTCAAACAGTATCCACTCTTTTCAAATCATTACGACGGAAACGGCTGCTTCCGGGATCATATTTCCGAAGAATACCGCTCCGTATAGGTTTCTTTTTCCTCAAACAAGGAGTCATCCTGTTCGGGTTCTTCCGGGGGCATATCATCCGGTTTTTCTTCTTCATCAGGGCGTTCTGCTGCGTCCTTCCCGACAGGATTCAGATAGACTTTTCCGCAATAATCGAGAAAACAGATATAACATCGAGCGTCTTCACCCAGCGTTACACTAAGAGCCTTGCGATATTCTTCAAGCTGATGTGTATGCCGGTCAACAGCATCTGAAAGGTCACTTTCGTTCTTCAGTTCATCGGTCTTGAAATCGATGATCGTAAACCCTTTTTCTTTCTTCACGAGAAGATCAATAATGCCATTGACGGTGTAATTCCACTTTGTAAATGAGAACGGGATCTCATGCCAGCGCTTTTCAGCGGATTCAATATCCTGCCTTTCCTTACTGTCTCTGAACCGGGCAAGAAGCATCTGCGCTTTTTCAAGCACGGTCTGCTGTTCAGCAGAATCGAGGTTATCGGTCTGAAGAAGGATTTTCCGGAACGACTCATCCAATACAGGATCGATACCGTTTTCGGTCGGGAAACACCCGTTTCCCTTAGTTAAAGATATTGTTGGGTATCTCAAGATGTGTCATTCGATTTTGCCGATAAAGCGGTAGAAGATTTCCACTTCCTGTTCCCGGCTTCCGTCCTCACTTTTGACCGCTTCATGGACAAGGATTTTTTCAATCAGCGTATTCAGAAGTTCAGCCGTCAATTCTGTGGGATTGACATACTGTTTCATCAGACCTATCCACTTTTCAGCGTCAACCGCTGTCTGGGCGGCGGTCTCCATCGCTTCGTGAAGCCGTTCAATTTTTACGTCCAATTCTCGCTGTTCGCCCTGATACTTTTCGGACAGCATATTGAAATTGTATTCTGTAATGCGTCCGGCAGACCAGTCCTCATACATTTTTGCAAACAGGGTGTCTACTTCTGCTTTGCGCTTTTCCGCCTTTTTCAGTTCGGCTGTCTGCCGCTTCCTTGCAGTATTGCGTTCCTTGTCGCTGGCGTTAAGTAGCCGTTTCAGAAGTTTGTCCCCATCCTGCTGTGCCAGCACAGACCAGTATTGCAGACGGGAAAGGACATAGGCGTAAAGCACATCATAGCGGATATAGTGCATGGAACACTGGTGCAATCCTTGCCCGTACTTGCTACAATGGTAGTGGGCATAGGGATTTTTGTTCTGGCTGTTCATACCATAGGCCAGCGACCAGCCGCAGTCCGCACATTTTACCAGCCCGGAAAATATCTGTGTTGTGCCGTTCTTCTGCCGTCTGCGCCTGTTGCAAATCTGCTCCTGTACTTGACGGAACACATCTTCGGAAATAATCGCTTCGTGGGTGTTCTCCACACGATACCATTCCTCTTTTGGCTTGCGTACTTTCTTCTTGTTTTTGAATGAAATGTTGGTCTGCTTATTGTGGACGCTGTGTCCGATATAGGTTTCCTCTTTCAGAATACTTTTCACCTGCGCTATCGTCCACGCATAGGCTTTTTCCTCCGGCGCTCCGGCATAGATATTTGCGAAAGTGCCGTATCTCTGGAAATTCAGCCAGCCGGGAGTAGGTACTTTTTCTTCGACCAAAATCCGTGTAATGCTGGCGGCTCCCCGGCCATGAACGGCAAGGTCAAAAATCTTTTCGATAATCCACCTTGTTTCCGGGTCAATCAGAAGATGGCCTTTCTTATCTGGGTCTTTGACATAGCCAAGCGGAGCATAGGCTCCATAGTGTGCGCCATTTGCGAACCGTGTCCGCATGGCCGCCTTTACCTTTTTGCTGGTCTGGCGGGCGTGCATTTCATTCAGAATGTTGAGGAATGGGGCAAGCTCATTCTCTCCGTTGATGGTGTCCACATTGTCATTGACAGCGATATAGCGGACGCCTTTGCTGGGAAAGTAGATTTCCGTGTACTGGCCGGTCAGAATGTAGTTTCTGCCTAAGCGGGATAAATCCTTCGTAACAACGCAGTTGATTTTCCCGTCCTCAATGTCATCAATCATTCTCTGAAAATCCGGCCTGTCAAAGTTCGTTCCAGACCATCCATCGTCGATATATTCATCTATGACATTCAGGCCATGCTCGGCGGCATATTGCCGGAGCATCATGCGTTGTGTCTGAATACTCCCGCTTTCTCCTTGCAGTTCATCGTCCCGGCTCAATCTCATATAAAGCGCCTAAAAATCCTCCTTCTAAAGAAACAACCCACGCTTACAATACTTTTGCTCTATGGCAATTATATCATAAGCGTGGGCGTGTTATCAATGATGGGCTATCAGGTTGAAGCGGCTTTTTCTGCGGTATGCCGCACCACATCTACAATCAGATCACCGAGGGGCTTCCCGCCTGCGGCGAAGTGTTCGGAGATTTTTATACGGTTGTTCCCACATACAAAATACTGCGTGCCGTTCTCTGCTTGTATAACCTTCCCTGTTCGGGGTGTAAAAATATCGCTTTCACTTTTTGCCATCCAGTGTCCTCCATATTCAGTTTTCAAGGTACAATGCCGCACAGAGGCGGCGAAAATTTCTGCTTATATCTATCACCTTTCCTTTACCGTGTGCCGCTGCTGACGTTTCAGTTCCGCCAGTATATCCGGCGGGATACGGTCAACCAGCCGCTGTAAATTGTCCAGTTCGCTTTTCAGCTTTGCCCGTTCCATCGTATCTTTCATCTTTCCTTTTTCGCTGGCCTTTGCCCTTGCTTCCAACTTCTCATTCTCCGCCAGCAGGTCATTGATTGTGACCTTGTACTTTTTCAACTGCCCGGAGAAATTCTCCATCTGCGGGAACCACTTTTTCAGCATGGAGAGGGCTTCCTCTTTTTTCTTTCCGGCGTTCAGCGGGTTAATGCCGTCCAGTGTGGCTTCAATGGCTCTTGCCTGCCGGGAGAGGGAAACCGCCTGTTTGAAAAGCCGGGTGGGGATATGCTTCCGGCCTGTCCTGCTGGCGCTCTCCCCACGCTCCAAGTCAGGATATTTCTCCACCATATAGGCGTGAAAATCGTCCTGCCACTTCGTCAGGTTTGCCCGGTTGCCGATAATCTCCTTTGCACACAGGCGGTTGTCCTTTGTCAGCGGAACAAAGGTCAAATGCAGGTGGGGCGTTTTCTCGTCCATGTGTACCACCGCCGACACGATATTTTCCCGTCCTACCCGGCCAATGAGGAAGTCCGCCGCCCTCTGGAAAAACGCCTGTATCTCCTTTGGGGATTTCCCCTTGAAAAACTCCGGGCTGGCAGTTACCAGCGTATCGACAAACCGTGTGCTGTCCTTGCGGGTTCGGCACCCGGCCTGTTCAATGCGGTTTTGAATGAAATGATAGTACCTGCCCTCTGGCTTGACGATATGAAAGTTGTACTTGCTCCGGCTTGTGTCAATGTCGGGGTTGCTGGCGTATTGTTCTTTCTGTCTTTCGTGATGGGCTTCCAGCGGCCTTGCCGGGTTGCCCTTGTGCTTCTCAAACCGCAAAATTGCGTGTTGTGCCATTCTGCTCCTTTCCCCATTCCTTTCCTATCCGGGGTTTTCCACAGGGAAAATCCCGCAGAAATTAGCTCGGATAGGATTGGAATGGATAGAATATAAATAAATCTTTTTAATCTTTGTATTTCTATATACCGTCCGGTTTTCGTACTTCCGGGGAGTGATTTCCTCACTTCATAAGTACGGTTTTCAGCCCTCCGGCGTACCAGAACCGGATTTCTTGAAGTCGGTGTTTGGAACCGCTTCATAGGATTTTGGGAAAATGCGGTTGGGTTTTCCACAGCCCTGCTTCTGGATCTCCACCAGCCCGGCGTATTGCAGTTCCCGCAGGGTGTTTACCGCTTTCTGCCGCCCACAGTGGAGCAGGTCAACCACCTCGCAGATGGGATAGTACAGATAAATCCGTCCGCAATCATCCGCCCACCCATTCTTGCGGGATAACTCTGTCCGGCGCAGGATAAAGGCGTACAGAACCTTTGCCTCGTTGGACAAGGGCTTGAATGTGGGGGCTTCAAAGAGGAAATTCGGGAGCCGGGTGAAGCTGAACGCCTTTTCCGGCTGATGGATATAGATGGTATTTGTCATAGTGCGTTTTGTGGACGGTTAGAAGCCCGTTTTCCGGGGCGGGCGATACTTTATACCACCAGCCCCGGTTTGGGGCTTGCGAAGCCTGATAAATCAAGGCTTTTTTCGCTCCTAACTGTCCACAGCAGACCTCCTTTTCCGTTCACTTTCTGTTTTCTGCCGCCTGTGAACTCTGGCGGCACAGCCGGGGCAGTATTTTGCCCGGTTGGATTTGGGGACGAACACACCGCCGCAGACCTCACAGCGTTTCAAGTCCTTATCCCGGAAAATCTCCGCTTCCAGCGTCCCGTCCAGCGGCAAGACCGCCCAGCGGAACCACTTACAGCAGACCGAGAAAGAAATCGTCTGCGGACAGGTGCAGGTGTCCCCATCGTCAAGGACAATGCAGTTGCCGTCCTCACAGCAACAGCACTCCCGGCGTATCAGGCTGGCCGCCTGTTTTCTCTGCGCCGGGGTCATGCGGTAAAGGGAACCGTCCGGCCTGCGTTCCAGCGGCGGCAAGTCTTTATAGGGGTTATCTCTCATGCGTTCCCTCCATTTTGCTTTCCGTTGCCGTTCTCCCCGAAAAGGTTTCCTGCCCCATTCCTGCGGCGTGTTCCGGCGTTGGCACGCTCCTCGCAACTTCGGGACATTTTGTCCCGAAGTCCGACTCCTTGCGGTGCTTCCCCAGCCGGGGTATTCCTTTTCGGACGGTCATTCTGTTTTCAAGGTGCCGTCCATCGATGAACTACCCTAAGTCTACACGAAAAAAATGCAATTCCCGGAATATTGCGAGAATTGCATTTTGATGAAGTTTACACTTTGGAAATTGCATTTTTGCAATCATTCTGTATAATGGAAGTATGCGGAGGAGGTGCGTATCTATGGCTTTACCCGGAACGCCCGGACAGCGGATTTCCGATTTATGCAACGGGAACCACATCACACAAAAGGAACTTGCGGAGAAGATAGGCGTTTCCGCTTCCCAGTTGAGCCGCATTGTCAGCGGCGAAACAAGAACGGTCAGCAGTGATATTCTCATAGGTGTGGCAAAGGAATTTAAGGTATCGACAGACTACATACTGGGCTTGTCTACCGTGAGCGTTCGTAAAAGCTACGATATTTCTGAATTAGGCTTGTCCGAGGGAGCCGTGAGGGGGCTTGTGACGGGTGCTGTTGATGTGCAAATCCTCAACCGCCTGTTGGAACACAGGAATTTTCCTAAGCTGATAGATTTGATACGGATTTATTTTCAGGATACGGCGGCAAAGGGCATAACAGCAAGAAACCAGCTTATCGAGATGGCAACGGCTTCCCTGTCCGACCTGATGAAAGAACACCCGGAACACCGGGCAGAAGCGAAGCAGGATTTACAGCTTTTGAACGCCCAAAAGATAGGGGAACATGAAGCGGAGATTGAAAAAATCAAAAATGTGTTCCTGGCTATCCTGCGGGACATTAAGAAAGACATTGACAACGGGGAACAGCCGGGAGAAGCTGTGACCGCCGCTATGTTCCAAGCCATGCGGGACGCACTGGCGGAACAGAAACAAAAACCACTTTCCATTGACGATGTAACGGCGATGATAGCTGGACAGATCGGACAGCTTACACCGATGGATAAAGAAACTGTTGAAATGTTCCAGCAGTTTGCGAAGAAGATGATTGAGCAGGCAGGAACAAAGTGATAAATTTGAATTGTGAGGGAAAATACAGATGAATCAAGGAAGAATTATTGTGATTACAGGCTCACCGGGGACAGGAAAAACAACAACTGCGTCAATTGTCGCAAAGGAATCAGATATGGATAAATCAGTGCATATGCACACCGATGACTTTTTTCATTACTTAAGCAAAGGCGCAATACCACCACATTTGCCAGAATCCAACGAGCAAAATCTGGTTGTCATTGAAGCCTTTTTAGAAGCTGCAAAGCGATATGCTCGTGGCGGATATGATGTAATTGTAGATGGGATTGTCGGGCCATGGTTTTTGGAGCCATGGAAAGCTCTTGCCCAAGAAGATTACGAGGTACACTATATTGTATTAAGAGCGAGTAAAAAAGAAACTATGAAGCGAGCTGTGGAACGCTCAAAATTAGATAGAAAAACAAATATTGAATTAGTGGAAACAATGTGGGAGCAATTTTCCGGTTTGGGAGTATATGAATCAAATGTCATAGACACAACTACATTCACAATTAAAGATACGGTTTCCGCAATAAAAGAAAGAGTTGCATGTGGGACGTCTTTACTATCTTAGACATTCCCATTTGTCAGGAAGATAGCAAAGCCAGCCGAGCCAGTCAACGGTCAAGATGAACGGCGCATTTCATGCGCCGCCGTTGACAGTCCCGCCCGTCTTTGCTAAAGGGTAATCAAGGCGGGAAAGCCCTAAAATGGCTTCACACCTATTTCAATAATTGGAGGAGATAAAAATGAGATCAGAAAAGGAAGTTTATGATATTGTTTTGAATTTTGCAAAAACAGACAAACGCATTCGCATGGTTACTTTGGAAGGATCTAGAACAAATACAAATATTCCGCCTGATGATTTTCAGGATTTTGATATTACTTTTTTTGTTACGGATATGGACAGCTTCACAAGTGATGATAAATGGCTAGATATATTTGGTGAAAGGTTGATTCTGCAAAAGCCGGAAGATATGGAATTATTTCCAGCTGTAGAAAAGGGATTTTCATATTTAATGCTGTTTACTGATGATGTTAAGATAGATTTAACTTTGCTGCCGCTGGAACTGATAGACGAGTATTTTACATGGGATAAACTGGTAAAGTTACTGTTGGATAAAGACAACCGTATCGTAAAGCCGCCAATACCAACGGATATAGACTACCACTTGCAGAAGCCTACTCAAAGAATGTTTGACGATTGCTGTAATGAATTTTGGAATACTACAACATATGTAGTAAAGGGCTTATGCCGCAAAGAAATTCTTTTTGCTATTGACCATATGAATGATATAGTACGAAAAGAATTGCTTCGCATGATTTCCTGGCTGATTGGTATCAAACAGGGATTTCATTTCAGTTTGGGAAAAAACTATAAATTTATGAAGCAATATGTCCCAGAGGAATTGTGGGAACGACTTATGTCCACTTATAATATGGATTCCTATCCCCATATGTGGGAATCCTTTGAACAATGTATGGCATTGTTCCGGGAGGTTTCGTCAGAAGTGGCATGCCAGTTGGATTACCAGTATCCACTATATGATGAAAAAATCAGTAATTATGTGATTCGGCAAAAGAAAAAATATGGCATTGAAGATGATAACAAATAAAATTTTTTCAATCGAAAAAATTTATTTTGATTATTCAATTTTGAAAAACTGAATACCTCAAAATCAGAAAGAG
>CACYHU010000015.1 GCA_902774215.1 uncultured Chloroflexota bacterium | reverse complement strand
GATGCCGGTGAAGTGATATATGAATGCTCCCGGCCGACAACAGTGATCACTGTTCCGACAGGCGGGGAACTGGATGCCAGGCGCCTGGCGGTGGACCTGCTTGAACTGGTGAGGGATGTTGTCGGTGAGCTTCGTGCGCTTTCCGATGAACCTCTTTCCGGTATCGGACTGACCGGAATGGCAGAGGCCGGATGTTTTGTTGATGGATCCGGTGAACCGCTGACACCGGTATTACTCTGGTATGACCGCAGGGGAGCTGAGGAGGCGGAGGAGCTGCGCGATGAATATGAAGACAGGCTGACCTCTGTTTCCGGTATCCGCATGAGCAATGTGGCTACGATATACAAGCTGATGTATCTGAAAAGACACATGCCTCATCTTTTTGAAAAACCCTGCCGCTGGTTTGGTGTGCCGGAATGGGCGGCATGGCTCCTGACCGCGGAACATTACACTGACAGGACTTTAGCTGTACGGACCGGGGCTTTTTCGCTGACTGCAAATAACTGGGACCCGGAGATCCCCGGCATTATCGGAGCGGAGAAGGTCGTTTTTCCGAAGATCATCCCCGCGAAGGATCAGCATATTTCCATCTCGCCGGAGATCGCTGCCTGGCTGGGCGTTCCGGAATCTGTGACGGTGACAGTTGCCGGACATGACGATCTTGCCGCGGCTTACGGAGCCGGTTTATCAGCGGGAACGTGGGCAGACTCTACCGGTACAGCGGAAGGACTGGTGGCACTGACTTCCCCCCTGCCGGATCCACGGCAGACGGTGAAAAATCGTATGAGCATTGCTCCCTGGTATGAAGAAGGCCGATGGGCACTGATCGCAGGGGTGGGGACCAGCGGCAGTTTACTTGCGGAGCTGCGGAACCAGACAGGACTTGAATTTGCCGAAATTGATGATCTGGCAAAAGCAGGAGCATCATATCCTGAAAATGCGCTTATGTCTGAATTGACTCCGGCCCGCATCGCGAAGATAAGCTTTTTACCGGGATTATCGGATGAGCAGAAGGTTTCCGCTGTATACGATCTGATCCTTTCCAATTTCGGCCAGCGCATCCGGCAGCTTCTGAAATTTGCACCGGCGCCTGAACGTCTGGTCATCACCGGCGGCCATGCGCTTCTTCCCGAACTAAACCGCCGCAAGGCTGAGGCGCTTGGCGGTATCCCGACTGAAGCCCGCCCCAAACCCGAAGCTGCTGCTTACGGCGCGGCAAGACTGACAGCCTGATCATAAGCTGCAGCGTCACAGGAGCAAAGTCAAAAGTGCCGGATGTCCAATCGGGCACTTTTAACTTGCTGCTGTTCAGAAACGGACGGCACAGAAAAATACCTGCCGCCGTGTACTTCGTTCCGAACAGATACGCTTACATTTCAAATTCACCGTCAAAAACCTGCACTGCCGTTCCGGTCAAAAAGATTTTTTCACTGCAATTAACTGTCATGTCACCGCCGAGGAGCTTCACTGTAATATCAGTATTGGCATCACAATAGCCGTTGCGTATAGCTGCTGCAACCGCGGCACAGGCGCCGGTACCGCATGAAAGCGTTTCTCCATTGCCCCGTTCCCAAACACGGACACGCAGTGTGGTACGGTTCACCACGCGGACAAATTCCGTATTGATGCGTTCCGGAAAGAGCGGATGCTCCTCGAAACAAGGTCCGATTTTTTCCAGGTCCAGCGCGTCAATGGCATTCAGGAATAAAACGCAGTGCGGGTTGCCTACGGAGACACAGGTCATTTCCCAGGTCTGCCCCGCTGCTTCTATCGGTTCCCGAATTATTTCACCGGCATCACTTTTTACCGGGATCACGGCAGGATCAAAACAGGGTCTGCCCATATCGACAGAGACAGAATTTACTTTTCCGTCCCGCAGATACAGGTGCACGCGATGGATCCCGCTCAGTGTTTCAATGGTCATGACGGTTGAGTGTATATACCCTTTGTCATAAAGATACTTCGCGACCGAGCGGATGTTGTTCCCTGCCATCCGTCCTTCGCTCCCGTCCCGGTTAAAGGTTCTCATTTTCGCATCCGCGATCTGAGAGCGTTCGATCAGGACGAGCCCGTCCCCGCCGATCCCATAATGCGGAGCGCACAATGAAATACACAAAGATTCCGGGCAGGATATGGAGCCGTCAAAATTCTCTATGAAAATATAATCATTTCCGCAGGACTGCATCTTGGTAAAATGGACCTTCCGGCGCCATGGGCGCATGTGAGTGATGTCCACCAGTTCCGTGTTTTCATTGGTAAAACGGCTCTCAATGATCTCAGCCAGGGCACCGGCTGTATCGATGCTGGTGAGGCATGGAATGCCCAGCTGCATGGCGCGGCGGTGGAGCAGGATATAATCACCGACTGTGGTATCCTTGATCGCTCCGGTATACACGATATACGTTATTTTCCTGCTTTCGAGGAGGTTCATCAGCTCATCACTTTCCGTGGCATTCGGTACGGAACGGACGGAAATGCCAAGCTGGCGGATCGCTTCGGCGGTGCCGCTGGTTGCGTATAAACTGATGCCAAGGTCATAAAAGCGTTTAGCCAGTGAGATGATCTCCTGATAGTCACTCTCTTCAACGGAAATGAAAATCCCCGCGGATTCGTGGCGTTCCGGCAGCCGGAAACCGGCAGCATTCAGACCTTTGAATAAAGCCTCAGCCCGTGTTTTGCCGATGCCAAGAACCTCTCCGGTAGACTTCATTTCCGGCCCCAGCATGGAATTCGCTTCAGCCAGCTTTTCAAAGGAAAATACCGGGACTTTGACAGCTACATAAGGCGGTGTCCGGTAAAGCCCTGTGCCGCAGCCGATATCCGAGAGCTTTTCACCAAGCATCACTCTGGCAGCAATATCGACCATCGGTACACCGGTGACCTTGCTGATGTAGGGAACGGTGCGTGAAGCACGGGGATTTACCTCGATCACATACAGTTCCCCTTCATGGATCAGATATTGAATATTGACCAGCCCTTTTGTACCCAGTGCCAGCGCAAGTTTGGTTGAACAGTCACAAATCACATCCAGCATGCGGTCGTTCAGATTGTACGGCGGATATACGGCAATGGAGTCACCGGAGTGCACACCGGCTCTTTCAACATGCTCCATAACGCCCGGGATCAGGACATCACTGCCGTCAGAAATCACATCTACTTCCAGCTCCGTTCCGGGGAGATATTGATCTATCAGAACAGGGTTTTCGATCTCGTGTTCAAGGATCCGGGCCATATACGTGCGGACCATTTCATCTGACCGGGCGATGGTCATATTCTGCCCTCCGATAACGTAGGAAGGCCGGAGCAGCACCGGGTAGCCCAATGCGCCGGCAGATTCCAGTGCTTCTTCGACTGTCAGGGCGGAAAGTCCTTTCGGACGCTTAATATTGAACCGTTCAAGCAGCGCATCAAAACGGATACGGTCTTCGGCAAGGTCTATCCCGTCCGCGGATGTCCCGAGAATTCTGATCCCGCGGCTGTCCAGATATTTTGTGAGTTTGATCGCGGTCTGACCGCCGAAGGCAACGACGACACCAACCGGATGCTCCGCCTGCAGGATCTGGTCCACATCTTCATCAAACAGTGGTTCAAAATACAGCCGGTCCGCGGTATCGTAGTCTGTTGAAACGGTTTCCGGATTATTATTGATGATGACCACATCATATCCGAGTTCCCGAAGTGTCCAGACGCAATGAACCGAACTGTAGTCGAACTCGATCCCCTGCCCGATGCGTATCGGTCCGGAGCCCAGAACGACGATCACCGGTTTCCCGCTCCGCTGAAGCTGACGGGATTCACATACCCGGTCGCAGGCGGAATAGAAATAAGGTGTTGCCGCATCAAATTCAGCTCCGCAGGTGTCTACCATTTTGTAACTCATGGTAAAGGACGGCAGATCATTACGCCCGCTGATCCGCCTCAGGGCGCTGTCAGGATAACCCAGTCTTTTCCCGAGAAAATAGTCTTCATCGGAAAGTCCGGCTGTACTGACCCGCTCTTCGTATGCAGCCATCCCTGCCAGACGTTCCAAAAACCAGCGGTCGATCATGGTTATGCCGTGGATCTCATCAACACTGATCCCGGCTTTGAGAGCTTCAAATATGGTGAAAAGCCGTCTGTCATTGGCTTCCGCGAGACGTTCCCGAACGGGTGCGTTCGTCAATGGCGGAGCATTCAGGGTATCCAGTGAGATCTCCGCTCCGCGGACTGCCTTCATCAGCGCGGATTCAAAATTCTGCGCGATGGACATCACCTCACCGGTGGCTTTCATCTGTGTTCCAAGGATCCGGCTCGAACCGGCAAATTTGTCAAAAGGCCATTTCGGAAATTTGACGACCACATAATCCAGGGTGGGTTCGAAGCAGGCGCAGGTCCGTCCGGTAACTTCATTGATGATTTCCGGCAGCGTGTATCCCAGAGCTATGCGTGTCGTTATTTTCGCTATCGGATAACCTGTTGCTTTGGAAGCAAGTGCGGAAGAACGGGATACGCGGGGATTTACCTCAATAACAGCATATTCAAAGCTGTCGGGATTTAATGCAAACTGGCAATTACAGCCGCCTACGATCCCGATGGCGGAGATCATCTCCAGCGAGGCGGTTCGGAGCATCTGATATTCTTTGTCGGAAAGTGTCAGGGCCGGAGCGACGACGATGGAATCACCGGTGTGGATCCCGACCGGATCCACATTTTCCATGGAACAGACTGCGATCACGTTGCCGTCCGCGTCCCGCATTGTTTCAAATTCGATCTCTTTCCAGCCTGAAATACAGCGTTCGATCAGGACCTGATGTATCGGAGACAGATCGAGCCCGTTCGACGCGATCTGCCTGAGTTCATCCGGATCCTTCGCGATGCCGCCGCCGCTTCCTGCCAGGGTATAAGCGGGACGGACGATGACGGGATAACCGATGGTTTGGGCGGCGGACAGTGCTTCATCGAGCGTTAATGCAATTTGTGAGGCGACAATCGGCTGACCGATCGACTGCATCGTTTCACGGAACCGTTCACGGTCTTCCGCCTTTTCAATGGCATCAATGTCCGACCCCAAAAGGCGGACACCGTATTGTGCCAGCGTGCCGTCCCTGCTGAGCTGCATGGCAAGCGTGAGTGCTGTCTGGCCCCCCAGACCGGCAAGTAGTCCGTCCGGACGTTCCTTTTCGATGATACGGCGGATCGTGGCCGCGTTCAGCGGCTCAAGATAAATTTCATCTGCCAGATTTTTATCTGTCATGATGGTGGCAGGGTTGGAATTTACCAGAACGACATTCACACCTTCCTGCCTTAAAACCCGGCAAGCCTGTGCTCCCGCGTAATCAAATTCGGCTGCCTGTCCGATGACGATCGGTCCGGAACCGATCACCAGAACTTTGCGTATTGACTGATCCCGTCCCATCTTATTTTCCTCCCATCATGCTGATAAACCTGTCAAATAAAAATGAAGTGTCATGCGGACCTGAATGTGCCTCCGGATGGAATTGTACGGTAAAACACTGCTTTCCCGGATAGCGGATGCCTTCGCAGCTGCCGTCATTGGCATTCACAAAGGTCTCGACCCCGGTCTCACCCAGACTTGCCGCATCTACAGCATAGCCGTGATTCTGACTGGTGATAAAGGTCCTGCCGCTTTCGATCTCAGTAGCCGGCTGGTTCCCTCCCCGGTGACCGTATTTCAGTTTGAAAGTTCTGCCGCCCATGGCCAGTGCAGTCATCTGGTGCCCGAGGCAGATGCCGAAAACGGGAACCTTTCCGACCAGCCTGGCAATTTCCCTGATGCAGGATATATTTTCAGCCGGATCACCCGGCCCGTTGGAAAGCATGACGCCATCCGGATCGCCTGCGAGGATCGATTTGGCATCGGTAAATGCCGGGACTACTGTAACTTCACAGCCGCGCTCTTGAAGCGAGCGGATGATATTGCGTTTTGCCCCGTAATCGACGAGTGTCACGGCAAAACGCTTTTCCCCTTCAGCGGGGTAGATTTCCGGATGTTCACATGTGACCTGCCGCAGGACATCCTGAACCAGATAGCTGTTTATTGATGAAAGATCAGCGGGAATCTCGTCACAGATCATGGCGTTCATGACTCCCTGTTCCCGTATCTGGCGTGTGATCTCGCGGGTGTCCACACCGCAGATCCCCGGGATGCCGTTTTTCTGCAGCCAGGAATCAAGCTTTTCTTCTGAGCGGAAATTGGATGGTGTTTCGCAAAGATCCCTGACGACATAACCGGTGAGTGCCGGTCTGCCTTCAAAGTCCTCCGGTATCACTCCGTAATTACCGATCAGCGGGAAGGTCTGGGTAACGATCTGCCCTGCATAGCTCGGATCAGTCAGTGTTTCCAGATATCCCACCATGCCTGTGGTGAATACCAGTTCCCCGATCGTTGCGGATGATTTATACCCGATTCGTTTCCCTTCAAAAACAGATCCGTTTCCAAGAACAAGATATGCCATTGTCATTATCTCCTCATTGCTGTCAGTCTGACATTACTTTGCAATCCGGAGGGCATGCTTCGCAAGGCGCGGGATCGAAAGTTCGTGTGTCTGCGAAAGCCGCAGCCCGCGCCTGATTTCCGGGGGCCTGCGGCCCCCATACCCCCGCTATATATTTGAGCTCTTTTTCTGACTCACACGTAAAATACGGTGGTTACCTTTCCGGATTCCTGAATATTATAGCGTAAATTCCGAAATTGTTTAGACAACATTACATTTGTCAGGTATTTTTTCTTCCATATCGTTTTGGCAGAAAATAAATTCAGCCCTGATCGGACTCCTGAATGTTGGAACCTGACTTCTGCGCTCTCCCTTTTCATGTTATACTAACATGTCGTGAATTGATTAAATCAGGAGGAAACGCGAATGAGCGAGAACGAAAAGACCATTAGTGAAGAAACCGCTGAAAATGCGGAGAATCGTAATTTTATTTACAATTTTATTACAGAAGATATAGCTCCCGGCGGACAATTTGAGGGTATGACTGTCCACACGCGTTTCCCACCGGAGCCAAACGGTTATCTGCACATCGGGCACTGCAAGGCGCTTTGCATTGACTTTGGCATGGCTGAAAAGTTTAACGGATTGTGCAATCTGCGTATGGATGACACCAATCCGGCTAAGGAAGATACGGAATACGTAGAAGCGATCCAGGAAGATATCCACTGGCTGGGATTTGACTGGGGAGACCGTTTCTACTATGGTTCCGATTATTTTGAAAAAGACTATGAATATGCCATTGAGCTGATCAAAAAAGGTCTTGCGTATGTTGACGAGCAGTCTCCGGAAGAATTCAAAGCAAACCGCGGCGATACCAATACACCGGCTTACTGTCCGTACCGCGACCGTCCGATCGAGGAAAGTCTGGATCTCTTTGAACGGATGAAGAACGGGGAATTCCCGGAAGGGTCTATGACGCTGCGCGCAAAGATCGACCCGGCCTCCGGCAACTTCAATATGCGCGACCCGGTGTTCTACCGCATCCGCTATATCGATCATCACCGGCAGGGCACCAAATGGTGCATTTTCCCGATGTATGACTTTGCTCATCCGATCCAGGATGCGCTGGAGGGGATCACCCATTCCCTCTGCTCCCTGGAATATGAAGACCACCGTCCGCTTTATGACTGGGTGGTGAACAACGTTTCCATCCCTTATCATAAACCGCGTCAGATCGAATTTGCACGTCTCGGCATTGACCATACCGTGATGTCCAAGCGAAAGCTGCGCAAACTGGTGGAGGAAGGTTACGTTTCCGGGTGGGATGATCCGCGCATGCCGACACTCTGCGGTCTGCGCCGCCGCGGTTATACCGCTGCTTCGATCCGCAATTTCTGTGATTTCATCGGTGTCGGCAAACGTACGAACGTAATTGAATTTGCCGATCTGGAGCGCTGTCTGCGCGATGATCTGAACAATATCGCCGAGCGGACCATGGCAGTTCTGAACCCGGTGAAACTGACAGTTACCAATTATCCGGAAGGTCAGTCTGAAACATTTACGGTTGAAAATAACCCGATGAACCCGGAACAGGGAACCCGTGAAATCACTTTCAGCAAGCATCTCTGGCTGGAAGCGGATGACTTTATGGAAAATCCGATCCCGAAGTATAAGCGTATGTTCCCCGGTAATGAAGTCCGCCTCAAGGGTGCTTATCTGGTGAAGTGCACCGGATGTGTAAAGGATGAAGCAGGCAATGTGATCGAAGTGCTTTGTGAGTATGATCCTGAATCCCGCGGCGGCGATCCTGCCGACGGACGCAAGGTCAAGGGAGCCACGCTGCATTGGGTCGATTCGGAGAATTGTGTCGATGCTGAGGTGCGGCTTTATGATAATCTCTTCTCTGATGCCCAGCCCGATGCCGCGGAAAATTTCCTTGACTGTCTGAATCCTGACAGTCTGACGATCCTGAACAACTGCAAAGTGGAAAAGGGTCTGGTGGATGTTGCAAAAGAATTTGAAGCGCGTGAAAACAAGCATGGCTCCAATGCCCCGACTTTCCAGTTTATGCGTGTAGGGTTCTTCGCCATGGACAACCGGGACAGTACTCCCGACCATCTGGTCTTCAACCGGTCGGTTTCATTGAAGGACGGGTTTAAGAAATAGAGAAAGCTTTGCTTTTATCAGTAAAACGCTGCATGATCGGAATGTCGATTTTGCAGCGTTTTTTTATCGAACTGAATCTTCGATCAAAACTCTCATGATCCCGCCGCAGACCATGCCGTCATTTTCCGCGACATCGCCTGTCATGTCGATCTCTTTGAGTTTATAGCGTCCGGTTCCGATGATCGCAGCCGCATCCCGGATCACAGCGGCTTCACTGCATCCGCCGCCGATGCTGCCTGTAACTTTGCCCAGCGGGCTGACTGCCATTTTCGCTCCGGCTCCGCGCGGTGAGGATCCTTTTGTTTCGATAACTGTTACGATTGCTTTCTGATCTGTATTGCCGGCAAGATATTCCAATACGGAAAGTTCGACATCGGAATCACTGCAAAAACGGTTTTCGCTTCCAAATTCGGGCAGGCGGCGGTAAGCGATCACTTCAGCCATGATCGATATGGCAATTTCCGCCGGTGTTACGGCTCCGATTTTCAGACCGATGGGCGTGCAGATATGCTTCAGCTTTTCCTGGTCATATCCTTCTTCGGCGAGCAGTTCCAATTGTGCTTTCACACGTCTGCGTGATCCGATCATTCCCAGATAAGCCGGCTGAACACCCGGCAGGATCTGCCGGAGACAGTCCGCATCACTGCGATGACCGCGGGTGATAATGACAACATAATCAAATGGCGTTATAGAAAATTCACTGACCGCATTTTCAAAGCTGCTGCAGATAATTTTTTTTGCAGCGGGAAAACGCTGGTGATTGGCAAATTCTGCTCTGTCATCCGCAAGGCAGACAGTAAACCCGCACTCTGCCGCAAATTGAGAAAGCGGCACCGCAATGTGTCCGCCGCCCAGGATGATCAGCCGTTCCTGAGGCAATATCGGTTCAGTGATAATGAGCTTATCTCCATCCGGAACCGCGGTGACCCCGGCGGAACGTCGTCCTTTCTCATCTGTAACGGGCTCCGCCGGTATGACCGTGCGCGTTAAATCTTCTGAAATCAGTCCGCCATTCCCGCGAATTGTTGTCTGAATGGCCGTGCACTGATTGGACTTTATATTTTCAAGAATTTCCCGGTATATATTCATCATTGCCGCCTCACTTCTATCCAGAAAGTAATTATACCAGTTTCGGTTTACCGTAAAGGGCGCAAATGCCGGATGGGCTTTTCCTTAGCCCTGATTGCCGGGGTGTGACGGTTAATTTAATTTCGGGTAATACTTTCCAGAAATATTTTAGCCCGTTCGGTCTGCGGGTTTGAGAAAAATGCTTCAGGGTCGGCTTGTTCGACGATGCTGCCGCTGTCCATGAAGATCACGCGGTCGGCGACATGTCTGGCAAAATTCATTTCATGAGTGACAATGAGCATTGTCATGCCATCAGATGCCAGTTCCGTCATCACGTTCAAAACTTCGCCGATCATTTCCGGGTCCAGAGCACTGGTTGGTTCGTCAAAGAGCATGACTTTGGGATGCATTGCAAGAGCACGCGCGATGGCAGCCCGCTGCTGTTGTCCGCCGGAAAGTTGGGCAGGTACCTTTTTTGCCTGATCAGCCACGCCTACCCGTTCCAGAAGTTTCATGGCTTCTTCCCGGGCTTCCCTGCGCGGCATTTTCAGAACATCTACCGGCGCCAGCGTCATGTTATCGATGATGGTCATATGGGAAAAAAGGTTGAATGCCTGGAACACCATTCCGATTTTTGAACGCAGCTCAGCCAACTGTCTGCCTTCCTCAGGAATGGGAACACCCTCCAGCAGGATTTGGCCTGAATCGATGGTTTCCAGGCGATTGATGGTGCGGCAAAGCGTTGACTTGCCGGAACCGGAAGGTCCGATGATGACCACGACCTCGCCTTTGTTTACTTTCAGGGAGATATCCTTCAATACATGCAAATCTCCGAAGTGTTTGTTGATATTTTTCAATTCAATGATCGGGACCTCATTTTGTGTCATGCAGCACTCCTTTCGGCGGGGTTTTGTTTTAGCCGGTCTGCAAGCCGATCCGACAATTTGTTGAGAAGATAATTGATCAGAATATAGATAAGCGCGACCACAAGGTAAACAGAAAGCATTGCGTCATAGTTTGAGATCAATACCTTTGCGTTTTGCATCAGGTCCGCACAGGTAACAATGTAGGCAAAGGTCGTATCTTTGAGTACGATCACAAGTTCCGCGATCAAAGAGGGTATAACAAAACGGATCGCCTGGGGAAATACCACTTTGTAAAATGTCCGGGTTTTTGTCAGCCCCAATGAAAGTGCTGCCTCTGACTGTCCTTTCGGGACTGCGTTGACACCTGAACGAAGCGCTTCAGCGACGACACCGCAGGCGGAAATAGCACAGGGCAGTGTGATTTTCCAGAAGGCGCTTAATTTCCAGCCGGTCTGAGGAACTACCAGAAAGAAAAAATAAATGAACAACAGCGTCGGCACACCGCGGGTGAATTCAATGAGGCAGACAGATGCTCCTCTGATTATTTTGTTCTTTTGCAGTTTTCCCCGCATCAGCACAAATCCAAGCAGAAAGGCAATAATGGAGCCCGTAACTGCAGCCTCAAGCGTCACCAGCAGTCCCTGTCCCAGGAAGCGCCAGGTAGTCCATCTTCCGAAGAAATACCAGTAACGGGGGGCAAATTGTCCTGTTATGTAAAATTGGCGGATAACAACAGCCAGCAGGGCGGCAAGCAGCAGAATGGCGAAAAGCGTGATGACGCGGATCTGTTTTTTCGTCTTTGGACCTGGCTCCTCGTAGAGCATATCGCGGATGGAAGGTGTTTTGCTCATCTTTGGATCCTCACCTTCCTGTCAATCAGGCTGCCGGCGAACCCGATAATGACCGCTGAAGCGCAGTACAGCACGGCGGATATGACAAAAGCCATAACGCCGCCGGCAGCGCGGGTGTTAATGTATGAAACAATGCCGGTGAGTTCAAGCGGCCGCATCGGTACCTGTGAAGCTAATGAAGTCGTCAGCATGGTTGCTACCAGAAGGTTGGTCATGGGTAAAACAGAAGACCGCAGTGCCTGCGGAATGATCACCCTCCGGATCATCTGGAAAAAGCTCAGCCCCAAAGCCCGTGCGGCTTCGATCTGCCCCGGCGAGATGGTATTGATGCCGCTCATGAGATGTTCCGAACAAAAAGCTGAAGGGATAAGAATCGTGGCGATGAGCACACAGGTATTGTACGGGAATACAATATTCAGATACGGCAGTGCATAGACCAGCAGGATCAGCAAGGCTGCTCCGGGAATATTCCGGAAAATCTGAACATAAAAATCCCCAAATGCGCGCAGCGGCTTTATCGGGCAAACCCGCAGTACGGTGATGATAATGCCGATCGCAAATGCGCCGAGAAATGAAAGAACCGTCAGTTTCCAGGTCGTAACCAACGCCAGAAGATAACGATCGCCATATTGTGAAAGCAGTGCGCTGATAGTCATGTTTCAGTAGTCAACGGTCAGTGCTCAGCGGCAGACAGAGCGTCCGCTGCCGGGCACTGACATAAAATGATAACAGTATCACCGCTAAAGCAGGACACTGTTATTTGTTTTAGTCGATGGAAGGAGCTTCCGGAGCAGTCTCGATACCGGTGCGGTCGCCGAGGCTGATCTTCCAGAGCTGTGCCCAGGTCCCGTCTTCTTCAATGAGTTTCAGAAAATCATTGACAAAGGCAACGCCGTCTGAATCCTTCGGAAGACCAATACCGTAGGGATCGATCGGGCCGAATACATCTCCGGCAACCGCGTAAGCGCCGAGATTCTTGACGATGGAGTTCAGGATCAGCGTGTAGTCAGTCACATAAGCGTCTGCGCGGCCCTGTTCGACTGCGGTGCGTGCCTGGATATCATCTTCAAATTCCTGAACGATGGCATCCGGAGCAAATTCGGCAAGAATGCTCGGACCCGTGGAGCCGGCCTGGGTGGCAACAAGTTTATCGGCAAGACTGTCAATGCCTGTGATTTCCGTATTGCCGTTCTTTACCAGTACTGCCTGCTGTGAAGTGTAATACGGACCTGCGAAGGAGATAACTTCCTGGCGGGACGGTGTGATCGAATAGGTTGCAAAAACCGCGTCGACCTGTCCGGAAGTCAGAACGGATTCGCGGGTGGATGAAGTCACCTGAGTGAGTTCATATTTGCTTTCGTCGCCGAGGATGTAGCGGGTGAGGAGCTGGTAGAGCCCCGCGTCAAAACCACGGATACCGTTGTCGGTTTCATCCAGCTGGCTGAAGAGGAAAGAAGTCCGGGTTCCGCCGACGCGGAGAATGCCGGCATCTTTTACTGCTTTAGCCCAGGCGTTTGCAGCGATCGTATCGTCATCAGCCACAGGCCCGGATGCTAAGAGCGCATCGAAGGCTTCTTTATCAATGGGTGTTGCAGCTTCATTCTGGGCTGAAACAGTGAAGAAAGCGGTGAGCAATAAAGCAAAGACAATAATAACAGATAATAGTTTTTTGGTATTCATAGGGTTTTCCTTTCTTTGTGATACCTATATTTTTATCAGATTTTTATATCTGTTGTCAACCTTTATTTGAAGAATTGACAGAATATTGAAAAAAAGCAGCGTCCGCTCGTCAGAACCCTGCTTTCACCGCAGACGCTTTGCAAAACCGCAAAAATAAAAGCAGGAGCGTTCAGCGCCCCTGCTTTCACAGATCCTTTTTGATAAAGCCTATGATTGCAAAGCGGGTATGAACGCCGGCTGACCCATGCTCATATGACACATACACTTATCATGGTTCATTGCTTTTGTCATTTTCCCACTCCTTTCCTGAATATGGGTTATTATATGCCTATCAACCTGCTATGTCAATAGAATTACAAAAAATGTGATATCAAAAATTTGTGAAGCATCACAGTGAGGAACATCAGAAAAAACGGTCCGGTACAGCGGCACAGTTTAATCAGACAGACAGAATTCAATGTATTTTGAAGCCATCAGCTCAAGTGAGAAATACTCTTCCGCTCGTTTGCGCGCTGCTTTCCGGTATGCAATATTTTCCCTGATCACTTTTTCAGCTGCATCGATCAGCGGCCGGCTGTCAGGTTTTTCCAGTTTCCATGGATCTGCACCGTAGGGAACGATGATCCCCGTGTCTCCGGTGACATCCCTGAGTGCGCCGGTGTCGAAGCCGATAACAGGCAAACCGCAGGACATAGCTTCAATGACAGCATTCGGACAGGCCGCATGGATCTCTGAGGAAAAGAAGAAAGCAGATTCCCGTTCCAGAGAGATCAGCTTTTCCCGGCTGATCACACCCTCGAAAATCACTTCGGCCTGTTTTCCTGAGGATGCTATGATATTCCGGATGCGGGAACATGTATCTTCATCAACCTTTCCCGCAACGTGCATGCAAAGCGGCTGGGAAAATCTTTCCGCAAGCCCTGAAGTCAATTCAGCAGCCGCATCCAGCCCGAAATCCATGCCGTGTCGAAAGCTGCCCTCAGCAAGCAGAAAATCGATGCGTCCGGAGAAATCGGGGAAGCGCTCACCGGGACAAAAGACTTCTGTATCCGTACCATTGAATATGACCTGTGAAGGTTTACCCGTTTTCCCGTATATATGATCCCAGCGCTTTTCACAAAACGGACTTTGGTAAATGATCTTATTACAGATGAAGCGCCGGTAAAAAGCAATGGCCAGATTCGCTGTTTCTGAATGAATATAATATTTCAGACCGCAATTCCGGCGCCGGTGGATCCAGTTCATCCCATTGAGGCGATGAACGACCGGAATGCCTGCTTTTCGGGCCTGCAGCAGCCGTTTGATATATTTTTTGGGACCGCCGATCACCAGAAATGCGTCGATATCTTTGCGGTCCGCATCAAAATGGATCTCGGCCTTCCCTGTATCGGCAGCCCATCGGATCAGATTCTGCTGAAAAGTCCGCGGACCGCCAAGTGATCCGGCCTCAGGAATAAGACAGATAGATTTCTTTTTCATATGTTTTCCTCAAACCAGCGGTAGGTGTCCTGAATAACTTTCTCCGGCTCCTCCGGGGGCGGCAGATGGAGACTGACTCTCGATTTTTTCGGGTTGTAATAAAAATAACGGTTGGGATAATTGAAAATGCTGCCTTCAAGACATTCGATATTCAGATCCTGTCCCAAACCGAGTCTGTTCATTATTCCGGAGACAATTTCATTTTCAAAGAATAAACGCGGCGGTTCAAAACCGGCAGCTTTTCCGCATAATTCAAAGAATTGCTCATAAGTCAGGTTTTCACCGCAGAGCAGATAGCGTTCTCCGCTTTTCCCGTAGCGGCAGGCGTTGATCAGACCTGTAACTGTATCTTTGACAGAGATCACGTTGATCCCGCCGCGAACCATGACTTTCGGTGTATTTTCTTTGATGTGTATCAGTATCGAGCTTTTCCGCCGATACCAGTCTCCGGGCCCGATAACCATAAACGGGTTGACAGTAACGATATCCAGTCCTCCCGTAGCTGCCGATTGGGCTTCCATTTCTGCCAGATATTTTGATTTCGCGAAAGGCCACAGCTGCACATCCGTGGACTGGACTCTTGCTTCATTGATAAGGGCAGGAGATTGATTGCTGTACATGAGCGAATCCGGAAGTCCCATGGTAACAGCTGAGCTCATCAGTATGACGCGGCCGACATTGTGCTGCAGCGCAGCCAGCAGCACAGCACGTGTCCCGAGAACATTCACCTGCATAATGCGGTTGACTGAAGGGGCTGCATTCATTTGTGCGCCGAGGTGATAGATCACTTCAGGACGGAATGATGCGACTGCTTCCGCGACGGAATTTGCGTCAGTCAGATCTCCGACGAGTCTGGACAGGGAAAGTGAACTGATGCTGTTTATGGTGCTTGTCGGCCTGTGAAACGCGGCAACCGTATTCCCGTTCCGGCATAATGTGCTGCAAAGTGCCGAACCTATGAAACCGGTGGCTCCGGTGACAAGGACACGCATTTTAATAAGCCTCCAGCCTGAGTTCAATACTGTTGATTTTGTGATTGTTTGTATACAGGGTGATGTCCAGCCTGGGATAAAAATCCGAGAAAAGTGAACGGACTCCAATCAGGGTCCCGTCTGTATCATAAGCAGCTGCAAGAAGATTGATCTGTTTGTTGTTCAAATCGGAACGACTGTCCTCATTGAACAGAATTGTGGCGACTGCTGATACAGCGTCTGGAAGAAAAGTGTCGGTTTCCGAAAATCCGGTTTCAGGAACTCTGAAAGAGCTTTGCACCATTTCCGATTGAGAAAGGTTTTGTATGCTGATCGAATAACTTTCTACTGCATCAAACCTGCCCGGAATTGCAAGACTGCAGGGCAGCTTTTCTCCCGGCAGGATCTGCATTAATGGAATGCTGCCTTCCGCATGACCGGCGGCACCGTTCTGCCCGCGGATGTCTGCCGCGAATTTGACTTCATAGAGCGGCAGATCTGTAAGGTTTTCGGCGTGAAACAGGCAGAGAACGCTTTGATCAGCTAAAACCTCGCAGTTTACATCTGATGTGCTGATTTTTTCCGCATAAAGACTGTTAATATATTCTTCAAAGGAGGTCCCTTCATCCGGAACGGTGAGAACATCACCGATCAGCATCATTTCGAGGTCAATATCAGGGTTCATTTTTGACAGCTGTTCAATGGTCAGATCATGGTCCAAAGCGATTTGAAGAGCAGTTTCTCCGCGCTCCACAACGTGTTCTCCGGCAAATGACGGTGAAGTGAGCATCAGGGAAACAAATGCGATCCAAACGATTATCAGTTTTTTCATCTCATCGATTCAAGCATATCACGGGCTTTGAACACAGCGGTTGATTTCTCTTCTGAACCCGGTAAATCCCGATCGAGAATTGTCCAGATGTTTTCAAAATAATCTGTTGTTCTGTCCGGGAACATGGCGTTGGCAAACTCTGTCAGTTCAAGAGCCTTGTCCCATTCACCTGCATAAGCAGCTGATTTAATGAAAGGGCGAAATTCCGTGGGGTTGCCGTATACAACGCCATTTGCGGTCAATTCATCATAAAGCCGGAGTGCTTCGGTATAATCCTGACGGTCAAATGCGAGGTCCGCTTTCTCAAAATAATAACACCAGTCATGAATGTAATCAGTGCCGAAAATATCTTCCGGTAAACGGTGATCGGATTCAAGAATGATCCGGGATTTGTTTTGGTAAGGAATATACGGAAAAACGGGAGTTTCAAGAAAAGGATTATCAATATCCGATTCATCAACGACCCAGGCGCATTTTCCGTATTCCGGTTTTGTGATCAGGAGTACATTTTCAGAATCTGCTATAAATTCATACATTTTTGATTTTATATACAGCGGCTCATCAGTTCCTATGACATTCAGGAAGTTATCTTCTCCGACATTGAAATACCAGTAGGGTGTCGGTTTAACTCCTTTATGCTTTCCGTACATTTCAAGGATCATGCTGCTGTCTGCCCATCCGCCCATAAAGGAAGCTATCACACCGTCGCTTACCAGAGCGGTGTTTTCTTCGAGATCCGGAACACGCCATTTCATTTGCCATTGAAACTGCTGCTGATATTTCCAGGAATATCGATACATGTATGAGTTTTGTATCTGAAAAAAAACAGCAATGCAAATCAGCAAAGAAAGGACCAGACTGCGAATGATCCTGTTTTTGAAAACAAGCGCGATCAGTGAAACTGAAAAAATCGCGATGCCCCAGAAGCTTGGAATCAGATAACGATCCTGATAATTTGAGCTTGACGCAGGGGAAATGTCAATTGCCATGCCGGGCAGGAATCCAAGCATCATTGCTGCAGCGCCTAAAAACAGCATTTCATACAAATCGGTTTCGTCTTTTTCATTTTTGCTGAAACTTTTGTACAGCACAAAAAACACCAGCCCCGCAGCAAGAATACCGAGCCCTAAACCCATCTGCGCGTTTCGCATGGTCAGATCGATAGAAGACGGGTTGATGCTGCGGTACCAGACACCCAATATGGCTTCGGTAAGATATTGAAGGAATAATCCGAGAAAATGCCAGATAATGTTCAAACCGTGGTACTTGGTGAACATGTTGACCTGGCGGACATCTTTTGACAAGCTGGGAATATAGATAAAGCGGTAAACAAGAATGAAAGCAAGAATCAAAATATATGGTATATATGTCAAAATTGCCTTTTTTGCTGTTTTCCAAAAATCTGTTCCGTCCCTTTTTTTGATAACGACAAATATAAGGATCAACCGGGCGGCTTCCAGACTGAGATAATATTCAAGGCAGGTCAAATGAAACAGGCTTGTCAGGTATGACAGGAAAAAAAGAAGGTATTTCAGCGGCTTTTTTTCAGTCCGGAGCGCCTTGACCGTAAGAAGAAATGAGAGCAATATTACAAAATATTGCATCAGGATCATAAAATATGCTATGCAAATTGCCTGGTGCCTGAAGTACGGAAAGACACCAAAGAATAATGCAATAAAACCGGCTGTCTGTCTCTGCTTCGGCCAGATGCCGGTCAAAAGATGGAAGCAGGTTAGGGCTGCAGCAAAACGCCAGAAAAGCGTGATCAGCTGCCATTGCAGAACACCGGTCCCGAGAACTTTGAAGAATTGTGCGGTTACCCATGCCGCAAACGGTCTGCTGTCGTTGATCCCGAATGCAATGAGCCCCTCTTTTCCACCCTGGTCAAACGCGGCGATAGAGACCCAATCGTCCAGATAAAAGCCTAACTGCGGCAGCTGGATGGCAAAGGTACACGCCATAATAACAAGTAAAAGCAGCGGAAAAAATTTACCGCATAATAATTCTGATGTAACTCTCTTTAATTTTTCGTTCATTTTCTGCCCGATCTCTTGTTTATTATACAGACTTTATTCTACCTGAGTATAACACGGAAAGCCTGTTTTATCCGCGAATATGGGTCTGTGAAGGAATATTCCGGTGTATATAATGAAAGATGTTTGGCGGGATTTATAAAAAAAGTTTAAATTTGTTTTATAATAATTTTTATGAGAATAATGGCAAATGATCTTAAACGACAGTTTGACCTGTTTGCGCCTGAATTTGAACAGAAAGCACTGGAAGTTTTACGGAAGGGCTGGTATGTTCTCGGTGAGGAAGTGAGCGCTTTCGAACAGGAATTTGCTGACTGGATCGGCGCAAAATACTGTGTTGGCCTGGGCAGCGGATTGGATGCACTTTGGATCAGTTTCCGGCTGCTTGGCATCAGGCCCGGAGATGAAGTAATCGTCAGCTCCAATGCTTATATAGCCTGTGTAATGGGGATCACGATGAATGGGGGCACTCCGGTATTTGTCGATTCGGACCGTTATTTGAATATTGATGTCTCAAAAATTGAAGCGGTCATAACATCCCGCACAAAAGCGATACTTGCTGTTCATCTTTTCGGCCAAACCTGTGACATGACTGAAATCATGCGGATAGCGGAAAAGTATAACCTGCAGGTGGTCGAGGATTGCGCACAGGCTCATGGAAATCACTGGCAGGGCAGGACAGCGGGTACTTTCGGTATAGCGGGCTGTTTCAGTTTTTATCCGACGAAAGGGTGCGGTGCTTTTGGCGATGGAGGCGCTGTTGTGACCGATGATGCTGAGCTGGCACGAAAATTAAGAATTTTCAGAAACTATGGCAGTGAAAAAAAATATTATAACAGTATGCTCGGCACCAACAGCCGTCTGGACGAGATCCAGGCAGGCCTGCTCAGAGTCCGTCTGTCCCATATGCAGGACCTGAATGCTGAAAGGCAGCATTTGGCTGAATGTTATTCAAAAGGCATCAATAATCCGCTGATAGAAAAGCCGTCTGTACGGCCCGGCGCGGACAGTGTGTGGCATCAGTATGTTATTCGTTGTCCGTATCGTACTGAACTGATCGAATATCTGAACCGATACGAAATCGGTTCTATTATTCATTACCCGATCCCGCCTTATCTTTCCGAGGCTTATGCATATCTTGGCACTCCTGAAGGCTCATTCCCCTGTACTGAAAAAGCAGCCGGTGAAGTACTCAGTCTTCCCTTATATAACGGCATGACCGAAGCTGAACAGAATTATGTGATTCAGGTATTGAACAATTTTCATGCGACGGTATTATGAGCAGGATGATCAGGCTGCGCAGGCTGGAGGAAAAAGATATTCCGGGTATGCTTGAATGGATGCATGACCCTGAAGTGAACCGCTGGTTCCGTTTTGATGCGGCATCCATGACACAGGAACGTGCAGAAAGATTTATCGCAGATTCTTTTACTGAGGAAAATCGTCATTATGCCATAGCGAATTGTGACGATGAATATCTCGGAACGATCAGCCTGGAAGAGATCGACAGGGAAAACGGTCATGCGCTTTACGCAATAAGTACAAGACGGTGTGTCTGGGGGAGCGGCGCTGCATTGGCAGCCACCCATGAACTTTTGAAAATCGCCTTTGATGAGCTGGAACTTGAAAGAGTATATTTAAATGTTCTTTCAGAAAATGTCAGGGCAAAACGTTTATATGAAAAGGCCGGTTTTCATCATGAAGGCTGTTTTCGCAGGCATCTGAACATTGGCGGCAAATGGCATGATTGGGATTGGTTCGCAATATTAAAGGATGAGTTTTATGCTGGGAACAACTGAAGTAAAGCTGCTGCAGTTTCAGGAAAACGGAGATGAACGGGGCCGGCTGGTCGTTGTGGAAGGCGGGCTGGATATACCTTTTGAAATTAAACGGGTTTTTTATATTTATGGCTCCGATGAAGATGTTATCCGCGGAAAACATGCTAACCGGCGTTCCGAGTTCGTGCTGATCAATGTTGCCGGAAGCAGTAAAGTACGGGTCATCGACCCTTCCGGTAATGAACTCATCGTGAATCTAACCCGCCCTCATACCGGTGTTTACCTCCCTGCCATGGTGTGGAAAGATATGTATGATTTCAGTCCTGATTCGGTATTGCTCGTTCTTGCGAGTGAGCATTATGACCCGGATGAGTATATCCGTGATTTTAATGAATTTCAGAGAGTGACCGCAAATGGCCAGGCTTAGCATTATCATCCCTGTTTACTATAATGAATTAAATCTGTTCCCGCTATATGAGGATATCCGGGAAAAAATTATTCAGCCCGGGTTATTTGATTATGAACTTGTTATGGTGGATGACGGGTCCGGAGACAACAGCTGGGCTGAAATGGAAAAAATTGCCGCACTGGATAAAAATGTAAAAATATATCATCTTTCCAGAAATTTTGGATCTCATGCAGCTATTCTCTGCGGTTTGGAACATTGTACCGGGGATTGTGCTGTAATCAAGGCGGCAGATCTGCAGGAACCGACGGAAATTATTATCGATATGTTCCGCAAATGGCAGGAGGGTTATAATGTGGTTCTTGCCGTGCGGGAGGGCAGGGAAGAGTCTTTATCCCAACAGTTTTTTGCAAAATTTTATTACTGGATGGTACGGAATTTTGCGCTTGGGAAGATGCCGAAAAATGGATTTGATATTTATCTGATCGATCGTAAAGTTATCGAAGTCCTGCGCCTGATGGATGAAAAAGATTCTGCCCTGACCGGACAGATTTTGTGGTCAGGTTTTAGAACAGCCGAAGTGCCTTACGTTCGGCAGAAGCGGAAGGTTGGCAAAAGCCGGTGGACCCTTAAGAAGAAAATCCGTCTTGTGATGGATACCCTTTACAGTTTTTCCACGGTTCCGATCACACTGGTCACCATAATCGGTGCACTGGCATTCATTATTTCGATCATTTGGGCGTTGATAGTACTGATCAACAAGATTTCCGGTAATATTCCTGTTACAGGTTTTACAACAATGTTTATTTTTCAGCTGTTCAGTTTCGGGATCACAATGACCACACTCGGGGTAATCGGCGGGTATTTATGGAGAACCTTTGACGCGACCAGGAACCGGCCGAATTATATTATTGAATGCGATAACGAAAAAGCTGAAAAGCCTCAAAACGGGGAATGAGTTTGTCCCAAATTTAAATACAGACCTTGACGAACTTTTAATGGTCTGATATATTTATAGAACAACGTAGAAAAAATATTCGCTACTTGGAGGTTATAATGCCGCGAAAAGGAAAATACACAATCGAACGCCAGGAGAAAATAATGGAATTCCTGGAAAAATATCAGGAAGAAAACCTTTATTCACCATCGATTCGGGAGATTGGTGATTATATAGGCGTTCCTTCAACCTCTCTGGTGGATTATTATATTCGTCAGTTAATTCATCAGGGCTATCTGGACCGGGATGAACATATTTCCCGGAGTCTGCGTGTGATCCGTCCATATGACCGGACCAAGACTGATCATTCCAAACCGATTTCTTACCAGCGCCGTGATGTGGTTCGTTTTCAGGTTTTGGGACGTATCGTGGCGAGTGCTCCGATTCCGGTACCCGGCTCTGACCTGACATATTATGATGAGGAAAGCTTTGTTGAAATTCCGCGGAAAATGTTCCCTGAGACAGAACCTATTGATGAATTGTTTGTGCTTGAGGTTTCAGGTGATTCCATGATCGATGCAATGATCAACGATGGGGACAAGGTCATTTTCCGTCAGGCTTCAGACGCCCAGAATGGTGATATGGTCGCTGTCTGGCTTTCAGATAATGAAGAAACAACATTGAAATATTATTATAATGAAGGCGATCGTGTGCGTTTACAGCCTGCAAATCCCACAATGGGACCGATTTATATTAATAATCCGGATCAGGTCCATATTATGGGAAAGGTCGTGATGGTAATCCGTCATCTCTGATAAATGAACGATACAGGGATTGTTATCTTTTCCGCGCTGTATATGCCCCATTTGGGCGGGGTGGAGAAGTATTCACAATCTATTGCTTCCGAACTGTCTGAAGACAGTCGTGTTACGGTTTTTTGTATGAATACCGAAAAGCAGCCTTTCCATGTAAAGGAAGGCAGTGTCGATGTATATTTTCTGCCTTGTTTTTCTCTTCTGAAAGGCCGCTTTCCGGTTCCAAAATTGTCTGCAATACGTTTTATCTCCAAATGGTTTAAAGAAAACCGGGTTGATTTCGGCATCGTACAGTGCCGATTTTATTTATTAAGTCTGATCGGGTGCAGAACTTTTGCTGTTCATAATGTCCCTTTTATACAAATCGAACACGGCGCGGGTAAGGTCTTTATGCCTGATCCCGTCACTGAATGGTTCTGGAATCTTTACGATAATGTGCTGAATTATTTCGAGAAGAGGATCCCGCATGATTATTATGCTGTGTCGAATGCCGGTTTGCTATGGCTGAAACATTATGGCATACAGGGTACCGGAGTGATTTCAAATTCGATCGATCCAAAGGATTTTGAAGATGCCTTATCGAAACCGGGCACGTGGAAAAAGCAGCATCATATTTCTGATGACACTGTCATTATTACTTTCACCGGCAGGATCATGACGGAAAAGGGTGTCCTTGATCTTTTGCAGGCTTTTGATCATCTGAAAGGTGAAAATTTACTGCTGGTAATAGCCGGTGACGGGAAAATGCAGCTGATAGCTCCATGGCTCGGCCGTGACGATATTCTTTTCACCGGGCAGATCCCGTTTAAAGAAATTCCCGCATTGCTCGCGGATACTGCGATCTTTTGTCTCCCGTCTCATTTTGTCGAAGGAAAACCGACCGGTGTGCTGGAGGCCGGTTATTGCCGGAATGCGGTCGTTGCTTCCGACAGCGGCGGTACGGTGGAAATAATTCCTGATGAAAGATACGGACGGTTGGTCCCTGCGGAAGATGTTCCCGCACTTACCGGAGCACTGCAGGAGCTTATTGATGACCCAGAGCTGCGGATAAATATCGGTAATAATCTGCATCAGCGGATATGTGATGAATTTACCTGGGCTTCTGCTGCTGAAAATGTCCGGATGGCAATGAAGAGATGCGGTTTATAACCGTTTCCACATCCAGGCTAATGTCTGCTGTTTGAAAAAGCCGGCATTTTTGAATATGTCAGCTGATTCAGATGCAGGTACATCTAATTTCAAAGCTTTTTTCCCTTTGTATTGACTGCAAAGCATCGTAAGAATTCTGGATTGTTCGGATCCGGCGGTATTTTCCTTCGGTACAAACCACAGCTGGTCATACAGGCCGTCTAATTGCTGAAATGCGCTCCAGGCTTTTGTTTCTCTGTTATTTGTGACAATTTTTTGAAAACGGTTGGTTGAAGAGGTCAGCAGTTTATAAAAAGCATTGATTTTTCCGAAGCGGAATAATTCATCCGAATAATCCAGGTTCCATATAATTGTAGCGGGATAGCGGGCCTGAAAATTTTTCTGAAAAACTTCCCGATCTGAATAAGGTACGATATCTGTCTGAAATTCCGGTACATCACATTCAGTATTTTTTCTCACAGATGGTTTGATCCATGTCTCACGGAAATCAGTGACAGAGAACTCACTGTGTTTATATAAACGGAAGGTTTCCTGATTTTCCATCCGGGCCTGAAGGTACAAACCGTATACTGATTCCGCACGCTGTTTTTTCTCTGCTTCACAAAGCAAATGAGATGCGATGCCTTCTTTTCGATGAGAATCTTCGACACAAACATTTGAGATCAAACAGCATTTGTTCCCCTTGTGAAAAAATTGGTATGTATTGAGCAATCCTATTATGCTGCCGCTTTTATCTGTGCAGACGATCCCCGGTAGTTTGTAGGGAAATCCGGTGATTTTTGTGAGAAACGGATGCGCAAGGGCTTCCGTACCTGCATCGCGCAGCTGATGTAAATAATTAATGTTGTCAATTTCCAGCCAGGGGCGGAAACACTTCATTACCAGGTCTGCTATTGATTCAGCATCTTTTTCCGGATCGATTGGCCGTATTTGATAAGGAAAATTGTCCATATCAGAAAATTTTAACACGAAATCAGAATAATCTGATGAGACTTCACAATTGGTATATTTCCGAGAAAAAGAAAAAGAGGCGGTCTTTATGGACCGCCTCTAAAATTCAATGGAAAACTAATTATTTGTTTGCGTCAGCAGCTTTGTCTTTTTCATGCTGAGCGATAACTTCCTGTGTCACATGCGGCGGAACATTTTCGTAGTTGGCAAATTCCATCTCGAAATAGCCGCGGCCGGCAGTCATGGAACGCAGTGTAGTGGTGTAGCGCTGCATTTCAGCAAGCGGTACAGTCGCGGAGACGGTGCTTTCACCCTTTTCGGTTTCCATACCCATAACACGGGCACGGCGGGTGTTGAGGTCACCAAGGACATCACCCATGTTTTCTTCCGGAACGATGATGCGGACATTCATGATCGGCTCTTCAAGAACAGGACCTGCATCCTTGAAGGCCAGCTTGAAAGCTTCACGGCCGGCAGTTTCAAAGGCGATCGGTTTGGAGTCGACCGGGTGTTCCTTACCGTCATAAACGGAAACGGTTACACCATGAACAGGGAACCCAGCCAGGATACCTTCACGCATGACATTGCGGATACCTTTTTCAATTGCCGGAATATAAGATGCGCTGATGGCGCCGCCGAAAATATCGTTCTTGATTTCGAAATCCGTATCCGGATTCGGGAAGACACGGAGCCATACTTCACCGAACTGACCGGAACCGCCGGTCTGTTTCTTATGGCGGTACATGGCTTCAGCCTTTTTGGTGATCGTTTCCTTATAAGGAACACGCGGAACTTCAGTGAGCAGGTTGACCTGGAACTTGGTTTCTGCACGGCGGATGGCAACATCGATATGCTGGTCGCCCATACCCTGAAGAATGGTCTGGTTGGTGTCCATATCGTTATGCCAGGTCAGGGTCATGTCTTCTTCGCAGAGACGGGTCAGGGTCGGGCTGATCTTTGTGGAGTCGGCCTGGGTCTTCGGGAAGATCGCAACGCTGTAAAGGGAACCCGGGAATTCAGGTTTAATGACCTTGACCGGATTGGCTTTATCCGAGAAGGTGTCGCCGGTGATGGTTTCGCCGAGTTTTGCGACACAGCAGATATCACCCGCGTGGATCGTCTTCACACTGGTGTTATCTTTACCGCACGGAACGTAAAGGTTCCCGTAGCGTTCTTCAACTTCGCGGGTGCTGTTCCAGATGCGGGAATCGGCAGCCATGGTACCGGAATAGACGCGGATATAGGTCTGCTTTCCGACGAAGGGGTCTGCTGTTGTCTTCCAGACATAAGCGGCAAGCGGTTTGTCATCTGAGCATTCCAGTTCAACAACTTCACCGGCTTTGTTTTCAGCGGCCTTCGGGGCGGCTTCAGCGGGATTCGGCATCAGGTTGACGAGTGCATCGAGAACCGGTGTGATACCGATTTCAGCGGTAGGAGCTGCACAGTAAACAGGGATAAATCCGCCTTCCTTGACTACTTTGGAAAAGCCGCGGACGATTTCCTCATCGCTCAGTTCCATTGTTTCAAAGAATTTTTCCATCAATTCTTCTTCACCTTCAGCGGCGGCTTCGGTGAGCTGGGCGCGGAGTTCTTCAGCTTCAGCTTTATATTCGGCGGGAATTTCCACACCGTTTTTATCAGCACCGGCATAGGCTTTCATGGTAAGAATGTCGATGACACCCTTATAATCAAGCTTTTCACCCCAGGGGATCTGCACCTGGATCAAACGCTTGTCAGTGTAATCCTGCAGGGAGGCCATGGCCTTTTTGAAATCGGAATTTTCACGATTCATCTTGTTGATAATAACGATGCGGGGGAGGTTGAATTTATCCAGATATTTCCAGGTGATTTCTGTACCGACTTCACGGCCGGAAACCGAGTCAACCAAAACAACAGCACCATCAGAAACACTCAGTGCCGAGATGACATCACCGACAAAGTCATTATAACCCGGGGTGTCCAGAACGTTAATTTTGTGATCTTTATATTCGACAGGGATCACAGTGCTGTAAAGTGAAATTGTTCGGCGCTTTTCTTCATCATCGAAGTCGGAGACGGTTGTACCGTCTTCGATCTTACCCAAACGGGTGATAGCACCCGTGTAGTGGAGAAATGTTTCTGCCAACATGGTTTTGCCGGCGCTGCTGTGTGAAACAAGCGCGACATTTCGAATGGATTCGGTTGAATACTCTTTCATTACTATTCCTTTTGCTGAATATAAATTCTGCTATATACGGCATAATATACCGCTTGGTCGCATAAATCAAACTTTTACTATTTTAAAGGAAATAACGGTTCTTGTCAAACCGTTTTCAGCAAAATGGGTACATTTTATGATTGAAATGCGAAAGCAATTTAAAGGTATTCTTCCGTTATTCATTTTCCTACAATAAGAGCTCACTTTGCATTCCGGAGGGCATGCTTCGCAAGGCGCGGGATCAAAAGTTCGTGTGTCTGCGAAAGCCGCAGCCCGCGCCTGATTTCCGGAGGCCTGCGGCCCCCATACCCCCGCTGTGTCTCAGGGCTCTTTTTCTGACTCACCCGCAAAAGCGGTGGTTACCTTTTCATTTTCCTTCCTGATTTCAGACATAAGGCTGTCGATATATTCCCGCCGCCTCATCTCCTCTTCTTTTATCCGATTCGATTCGTACAGGGCGCAGGTTTCTTTGATTTGCTGCTGGACTTTTTTCGGATCACTGACATAGTCAAAACTCAGTTCACCTTCGCCGGCAAGAATGTACACCGTTCCGTAATTCAGCAGATTCTGGAAGAAGCCGATTTTGGTGTAGCGGACGCTTTGGATCTTATGGTTCATTGCCAGATTCTGGTCTTCTCTTTTGAGCAGCTGGTGACTGTAATCTTTTACACAATCCTCCTCAATGGAAAAACGATGGTTCCGCCATGATGAAATTTGATAGACGATCAGGAATACTGAAAATACGGCAAGAATGAGAAGAATTTTATAAAAACCTTCACCGTTTTGATTGTTTCTGAAATAGTAGATCCCGCCAAGTGTGAAAACAAGCAGCAGCAGGGGTTTCAGTATCATTTTTATCAAAAGGGCCCAGTGAGCATGAAATTCGATCGTGCGGAATTTGGGGACAATATTTTCGACGTTTGTTTTTACAGCTTCTTCTTCGTCTGTTTGAGGTATTTGTATTTTTTTATATGGTTTACCGCTGATCAGGAGCGGTATGCTTCGCCCAAGTGCGGTGCGTTCTGAAAAGTTTTTGACCAGTTCTGCAGTCAGAAGCGGTGAGTGAAGCAGCGGCGTTTCCATGCTGAGTTCATCTGTCTGAAATTTTATACGGCCCATATCAAACAGCCGCCCGATCAGGTTCTGTCCGCAAGAAACAGACTGCAGACGGTACAGCCGTAAAACCGTCATTTCTTCTGATTCGTCTTTTGGTATATGGATCGCATTTTTCGTCGTTATGATCAGCCGTTCATTCAATCGGGCAGTGATCTGCCTGTAAAGCAGCATCCCTGCTGCCGCAAACAAGCCAAAGACCAGTATCCATGCGATCGGATAACGCCGGATCATCAGCGAACAGGCCCATATCAGCAGCGTAAGAACAGGCAGTATGTAAAAAGCCGGGGAAATAACAGAGAGCCAATGGGTTCCCCCGGAGTATAAGACCGGATCTGTCACATCCGTTTCAGGGATAAGCCATTGCTCCTGATAAATTCTCCCATTATCCAATAATTTCAGTCCTTCAGAAAAATCAACAGATTCGTCTTCCAATTGCAAAAGTCCGTTCCGGTTCCAGAAAAAAACTTCAAGATCCGTTGCTGCAGAGACTTTTGCGTTATATATATCGTTTTCATGGAGTGTTTCTAAACCGATAAAACAGCCTTCATCCAGGCAAAGCCTGGAGCGTTTGCCATTCCGGTCAATTTTAAAAGCGACAGCCTGGCCTTCCAGGATGAGACCGCAATGTTTAGCGGGAGAGCCGCTGATCATTACAGACTCTCCCGCTTGATATTTTACACATTTCCCAAGATTCGCGGCTTTGCGGCAGAAAGTATCACTGCAAAGCGTGAACGGGAAATAAGCACTCAGATCAACATCACGGTCTGAAACGTTCATTGCCAGAATCGCCCGGTCTTTTATTCCGCAGAAGGTCCCGAATCAGATCCGGACGGAGCTTCCAACATTCCTGCCGGCTTTTCATCAGTGTCTGAAAGCGCTTTTTTCACTACAAGGTTCAATTTCTCGCTGTCCGGTTCGTGTGAAACGTAAACGGTATCACCGGGGACAAGGGAATCTGAAAGCCACAGGTTGGAGAGCGGGCTTTCAATATATTTCTGAAGTGCACGGCGCAGCGGCCGGGCTCCGAAAGCCGGATCATATCCGATGGAAGCCAGCCATTTGCGGGCTTCCGGATCCAGTTCCAGCGCGACCCCGTTTTCAAGCAAGCGGCTCTGAAGCTCCTTCAGCTGCAAATCGACAATCTGCTCCATTTCGTCCAGCGTAAGCTTTGTAAACATAATGATTTCGTCAATGCGGTTGATGAACTCCGGCCTGAAGGTCGACTTCAGTGCCTTGTCGATTTTCATTTTTGAATCCCGGTCATCTGAATCATTGGCGGTGCCCAGGAAACCGAGCGAACCGCTCTTGCTGATGTATTCCGTTCCCAGATTGCTGGTCATGATCAGGACTGTATTCCGGAAATCAACCACTTCACCCTGTCCGTCAGTGAGCCGTCCGTCATCGAGGATCTGCAGCAGCGAATTCCAGACTTCCGGATGGGCTTTTTCGATCTCGTCAAACAGGACTACCCGGTAGGGACGGCGGCGTACAGCTTCCGTGAGCTGACCGCCCTGTTCATAGCCGACATATCCTGGAGGCGCTCCGAAGAGACGGGACACTGTATGCTGTTCGCGGTATTCGCTCATATCCAGACGGATCAGTGCATCTTCATCATCAAACATGAATTCTGCCAGCGCTTTTGCCAGTTCTGTTTTCCCGACTCCGGATGGTCCGATAAAAATGAAGGAACCGATCGGGCGCTTCGGGTCTTTGAGCCCGGTCCGCGCTCTGCGGATAGCATCGGAAATAGCGTGGATGGCTTCATCCTGACCAATGATGCGTTTATGGAGATTTTCCTCCATATGCAGCAGACGTTCCGCTTCATTCTGAAGCATCTGACTTACCGGTATGCCGGTCCATTGTCCAACGATTTGCGCGACATCATCCACATCGACCACTTCATCGAGCTTCTGAGAGGTTTCCCACTCGGTTTTCATTTTTTCGTAAGCTTCCTGAGCACGCAGACGTTCTGCCTTCAGTTCGGCTGCTTTTTCGTAATTTCGTTCGTTACCTGCGTTTTCCTCATCTTCCATCATCTTATCCAGATTTGTTTTCATTTCTTTCAATTCCGGCGGAAGCGAGAAGAGTTTGACCCGCAGGCTGGCAGCGGCCTCATCCATGAGATCAATCGCCTTATCCGGCAGTTTGCGGTCTGTTACGTAACGGGAAGATAAACGTACGGCCGCTTCCAGTGCTTCATCCGAGAAAATGATTTTATGATGCTCTTCGTAACGTGTACGCAGGCCTTTCAGCATTTCTATGGTATTTTCTTCGGAAGGCTCTTCCACATAAATAGACGCGAACCGGCGTTCGAGGGCGGCATCCTTTTCAATATATTTATGGTACTCATCCAGTGTCGTCGCACCAATACATTGCAGTTCACCCCGCGCCAAGGCAGGTTTGAGCATATTGGATGCATCGATAGCACCCTGTGAGTTCCCTGCTCCGATCACTGTATGCAGTTCGTCAATGAACAAAATTACGGATCCTTCGGATTTTCGGACCTCGTCAATAACCGCTTTCATGCGTTCTTCAAATTCGCCGCGGAATTTTGAACCGGCAACCATCGCTCCCATATCCAGTGAAAGCACGGATTTTCCGCTCAGGATCTCCGGAACGTCATTATTGGCGATACGCTGGGCGAGCCCTTCGACGATGGCTGTTTTACCGACACCTGCTTCCCCTATCAGAACGGGATTGTTTTTTGTCCTTCTGCACAGGACCTGCATCATACGGGTGATCTCACTGTCCCTGCCGATCACGGGGTCAAGCTTCCCTTCACGGGCGATCTGCGTAAGGTCTCTTGAAAATTTTTCCAGAGCTTTACGGCTGGGATTGTTTTTCGCTTTAGGTTTTACCGCACCGGGTACTGCGCCTTTGCCGGCGCGGTTTTTCATAATTATTTCCAAAACCTTTACCCGGGTAATTCCATATTCCGAAAGCAGAGCAGCAACAGCGGTCCCCTTCTCATTCAGAATTGCCAGAAACAGATGTTCTGTACCGATCAATTCTTCTCCGAGACGCTTGGACTCCGCGTATGCCTGATCGAGAATACGGCGTACATTCGGCGTTATGAAAATCTGCCCGGCACCGCCGCCGTAAATATTGGCTTTAGTTGTTGTACGAAGCAGATAATCCAGGCGGTCGCAAAGTATTTTGCTTGAAACATCCAATTCGTCCAGAATCTGTTCGACCATGCCTTCAGGCTTTTCAAGCAACCCTAACAATATGTGTTCGGTATCGACCTGATTTTGTTCATATCGCTGTAAAATTTCAATAGCACGCTGCGCAGCTTCCTGCGCGCTGTCTGTAAATCTGTCAAATCTCATCATAGGCTTTTTTCCATCCTGTTTTATCCATATCTCAGGTTCATAATTAAAACGAATCCAATTAAAGTAATTTTACCTGACACATATTAGAATACTGTTAAAATTTTCATTGATTAATTGTGCAATCTTTGCGCCAAATCATATATAATATAAAAGAACAGTCTGCTGTCGGCGGTTTTATCCGGATATCTGATATTTCAGATCGGGAATAGAAGCTGCTGACTGCTGCCTGTCAATTACTGACTGTGAACAAATTCAGGAGGTTTTATGAAGTATTACGGAGCTATTGAGGCCGGCGGCACAAAATTTGTGTGTTCCATTGCATCAGACCCGGATCATTATGCAGAAGAGGTACGTTTTCCGACGACTACTCCGGAGGAAACCATTGGAAGAACGATTGATTTTTTCAAAGAACAAATGAAAAAATATGAGCTGCGATCCATAGGGGTTGCCTCTTTCGGTCCTATTGATTTGCATCCGGAATCACCTACCTATGGTTATATCACCAGCACTCCGAAACCCGGATGGAAAAATACGGACCTTATCGGGCCGCTGGAAGCCGAACTTGGTCTGCCCTGTGCTTTTGATACAGATGTCAACGGTGCAGCTTTAGCGGAATATCGATGGGGCAATCCTGAAAACGTTAAATCCCTTGTTTATTATACAGTCGGGACAGGTGTCGGGGCCGGTGCGGTAATTGACGGAAAACCGATCCATGGTCTGCTGCACCCTGAGACGGGACATGTCATGCTCCGCAGAGATCCGGAAAAAGACCCTTACAAGGGCCATTGCCCGTTCCATGGCGACTGTCTTGAAGGGTTGTGTTCAGGCCCCGCGATCCAGGATCGGTTTGGCATTCCTGCAGACCAGCTTGGTGAAGCTCATCCCTTCTGGGATGTCTTCGCGAACTATCTTGCCCAGACCTGTATCGCCCAGATCCTGATGCTTTCCCCTGAAAAAATCGTGCTTGGCGGCGGTGTCATGCATCAGCTGCATGTTTTTCCGAAGATCCGGAAGGAAGTTTTACGTCTTCTGAATGGTTATGTACAGGCTCCCGCAATCACGGAGCATATCGACAGCTATATTACGCCTCCGGTGCTTGGCGACCGTGCCGGTGCCTGCGGAGCTGTTGCCCTGGCACAATCCGCGGAAAGCAAGTGAGACGCATTTGAGCGGTGTGACCGAGGCTGAAAAAATTCCGACTGCCCGGCTGAGTTATGAGCCGGATATGCTGGATTTCGGTGAATTAAACAACGCCCGGGAAATTAAAAACCGTGGGCAGGCTGTTCTCACGATCACAAATGAAGGAGAACGGGTATTATCGGGCCAGATCAATATTCAGGTAGGCTGGATCGATGTCAGCCCGAAAAGCTTTCGGTTAAACCCGGGTGAAAGCTCGGTTCATGTTTTTTCTATTATCAAATTATCTCCCACAGTCTGGACAACTCATCAGCTGGGTTCGGATTTTATAGCGCTGATCACCAGTAACGGCGGTTCCGGAACTGTGGGAGGCTATTATTTTTCCCCGATAGAGGAAACGAGAAAACAGGCTGCTGCCCATCCTGTCCTCAAAAAAACATTTTACATTCTCGGCGCGTTTGTTCTTCTGATCCTTGGTATGCTGGTCGGTTCGAGGATATTTTTACAGCGGGAAGACATGGTCCTGCAAACACAGCAGGCATCTGTCGGTCATACTCAAATCGCGGAAACAATGAGCGCTAACGAAACAGCCATGGCACCTACCGAGACACCGCTTTTCGGGGTTTCTGACTATCTTGCGTTTAATGCCACAGCTGCCGCTTACGGCGAATCGCTGATCCTCAATATTTCATCCGGCAGCCAGCCGACCAATACACCCTGGCCAAGCGGAAAATATCCGACTCCGCAGCAATTCGTAATTACCTACTACACCTATTTGAACGACCGTAATTTTGACCAGTCATGGTGGATGCTTTCTGAAGATATGCAGGTCAGATGCTGTTATAACGGCAGCGGTACTCCGATCGAAAACTACCGGGCTTTGATGGCGGATGTCAGCCGGTATGAAGTCACGCAGGCATATTTACAGGCGGAAAATGTTAATCCTGCAGAGGTCCGATATACGCTGACCAGTTATAACCGCAACGGCACAATGAGCAGTTCTGTTTTGACGGCGCTTATAATTGATGACGGACAGCGCAACACGCTGTTGATCGACGAAATAAAATAATTCTTTTTTGCCTTATATTTTCCGGATTTATTTCCTGAACTATTATAATTAAACCATGAAAACAAATGAACGTCAACCTGAAGGGGCTGACCTGCTCATCCGCGGCTGGTTCCTTCTTATCACCCTGATTTCCGGAATTACGCTTTACCGGCTCGCTGTTATCGGAGAACCATCACTGCACAGTGTGATACTCGGTTACTCTGCCTCCCGTTTAATGATGATGGGGGCTGCGCTTATTTTTATCATCATCGGATTCGCGGGATTTATAAATACCGGCGGAAAAGCTGTTGACCTGGTCATGAAATTGTCAAAAAAGCCGGTCCCAAAGCTTATGCTTATCATTCTGTTCCTTGCAGTCTCGCTTTATTGGATCATCGGCGGTTTCATTTCCGATGAAAGCTACATCCCCTTTTTCGAAAGAATTGAACCGCTGCTTGTTTTGGGAATGGCTGTCAGCGGAACCGGTGTTTTGCTTTTGTTTTATTTGAGCTCTTCCAATAATTCGGTCGGTACGGAACAAATAAATATCCGCAGGATATCGTTTGTTTATTTTCTGATCGGATGCGGCATTTATCTCCTGATCCGTGTGACGGGTATCGGGATCGTCCCGGATGAAATGGATTGGCAGCCTACGGGCATGGCAATACAATACTGGGAGATCTGGCTTTCGATATGGATCGCTCTGGCTGTCTCTTTTATTTTGTATCTGTGCCGTGCTTATGGAAACCACCGGCTTACTTCCTGGCTGCTGTTTTTTGCTGTCTGGTTCGGAGTTTCTGTCCTCTGGGTCTCAATTCCGACTGAAAAAGTGCTGGATCACAGCTATTTCATGGAGATCACGGCCCCGAATTATCTGCCGTACCCGGCGTCTGATGCCGCAAATTTCGGCCTTTGGGCAGAAAGCATCCTTGCCGGGTTTGGGTTTAAGACCACGATCGCATATCGTCAGTTTTTGATCACGGTCATAGCTTTTTTTGAGGCACTCACAAACCGGGATATTCTCAAAACGATCGATTGTCTGACGGTTCTGCTGGCTTTGATCCCTGCCTGTATGTATTTACTTGGCAGAAGGCTTCACTCTCACGGTGCCGGGATCCTTGCGGCAGGACTGGCTGCGCTCCGCGAATATAACACGATCCAGCTCGGGCCTTATTTTATGGTTTCCAATGCAAAAATGTGGCTTTCGGATCTGCCCGCGATGCTCTGCCTGCTGGCGGCAATATGTGCGGCAGCGGGTTGGTTTCAAAAGCCCCGGTCGGTTTGGCGCATGATGCTGGCCGGCTGTCTGATGGGACTCTGTGTTACAGTCCGTTCACAGTTTATCGCTTTGATACCGTTTCCGGCGTTGTTTTTCCTGATGCGGAAAGGTTTGCCGTTTCGTAAACGGATCCTCCCCGCGCTTGGGTTCGTTCTTGCCGCGCTTTTCGTGATCGCACCATGGTTTATCCGCAGTAAGATCATCACCGGTGATTTTATTCTGGATGAGCCCGGAGTGCACAGCACGGAGCTTGCACGGCGCTGGTCTGATGATGTCAATAATGTCGTGTCGCGTGAACCCGGAGAAAGCGACGCGGATTATGCCGCAAGAAACAAGCAGCACATGATCGATTTTTTCTTTGAAAAACCGTTATATATTATCCGCTTTACAGCCTCTCATTTTGCGGCTAATGAAATTGTCGCGCTGACGGCTCTGCCGTTTGGTACAGATCCGCGGCTGACGGTCAGGGACGTCACTAACACGGATTTTCACGATGTGGAAAGCCGTCTGCTTGCCGGTAAAAATATTCCTGTGCTCCTGCTTTTCCTCGCTGTTATTGCTCTCGGCATGGGAGCTGCATGGAAGCGTGCCGGATGGGCCGGATTGCTGCCGTTTTTTATGTGCTCGCTTTATCTCGGGAGCACGGCCGCGGCGCGTTATTCAGGCTGGCGGTTTGCGCTGCCCGGTGATTGGTTTTATTATTTCTATTTTTCCCTCGGTCTTGCGGAAGCAGCGTATCAAATTGCCTCATCATTTGGCTTTAAGCGGGCAAAGCTGCTGTCGGTACCGGATATCGATGTTTCACGGCAGGGCGCGTATCCATGGGCAATAGCCGGGATATTTGTTTTGTTCCTTATTCTCGGATGTGCTCCTGCTCTGAGCGGAGAACTGATCCCTCAGCAGGTCTTTATGCAGACTGATGAGGACAATCTGCGGGATATTCAATCGCTTGTTTCTTCATATCCGGATGAAGAAGGTCTGCTGCGGCAATTGATTGAAAAACCGGGAAGATCTGTTCTGAACGGACGGATCATCTATCCCCGGTATTTTGAAGAAAACCATGGTCTGGCAAGCGGACATCCATGGATCGCATACAGGATCCGTGATTTTACCAGACTCGGGTTTGTTTTATTAAACGAAGAGAATCATGACGTTATCCTTCCGTTGGAGAAAGAACCTGCTTTCATTCCCAATGCGGCTGACATTTATGTTATCGGCGCTGATGATGAACAGGGATTTTTCCGCGCGGATGCTGTTATAATTCCATCAAACAGTCCGGATGCCGCCCCGCGCATTCTGACCGCAGTTACACAGGAGTAAAAAGTATGAATATAACCCAGGCTGCCGAAGCTGTTCGTCAGGGTGCTTATGACGAAACATTGAAAAAACTCTATCCCCGTTATGATTCCGACAGGGAAAAATATATCGATCGGATCTTTGCTCTTATGAACGCTTATAAAGAGCATTTTCCTGAACCGCAGGACATTCATCTTTTCAGCGCTCCCGGGCGCATCGAAGTCGGCGGAAATCATACTGATCATCAGCATGGTAATGTTCTTGCCGCGGCCATTGACCGTGACATGATCGCAGCTGCCGGTTTGAACGGGACAGATAAAATAAAGGTTTTTTCTGTTGGGTATGGCGGACTTGAAATCGATCTGAATGATCTGGAGCCTCATGCCGATGAGCTTGAAACGACTGCTTCTCTGGTCCGCGGGGTCACCGCTGAAATCAAAAAAGCAGGGTTTGATGTGCAGGGCTTTGATGTATGCATTTCTTCAGATGTCCCCGGCGGTTCCGGAATATCTTCCTCAGCTGCTTTTGAGGTTTTGTATGGCGAAGTATTGAACGGTTTGTTCTGCGCCGGACAGCATTCTCCGGTCACGCTTGCGAAAATCGGACAGTATGCTGAACAGCATTATTTCGGGAAACCCAGCGGTCTGATGGATCAGACCGCATCTGCTGTCGGTGGTTTTGTCGCAATCGATTTTAAGGACACAACGGCTCCTGTTATCCGCCCAATCTCAACGGAAGACCTTGCCCGGCAGTATTCTATTTTTGTTATCGATACCGGTAGCGCGCACGCGGATCTTTCCAATGTCTACGCCGGGATCCCCATTGAAATGCGTAAGGTTGCGGCTTTCTTTGGCAGGGAAGTGCTTCGTGAAGTGGATGAGACTGAATTTTGGGCTGAAATCGGAAAAGTACGGAAGCAGACCGGCGACAGAGCTGTACTGCGTGCTGTCCATTTCTTTGAAGAAAACAAACGTGCTGTTGATGAAGCAGAGGCTTTGGAGCGAAGTGATATCGATGAATTCCTGAGAATCGTCAAAGAATCCGGTTTATCTTCCTATATGCATCTGCAGAATGTTATTATCAGCGGACAGACTGAGCATCAGGATGTGGCATATGCTCTTTCCATTGCGGAGCATGCTCTGAATGGAAAAGGCGCATTCCGTGTGCATGGCGGCGGTTTTGCCGGTACTATTCTGGCAATTGTCCCGGTAAATATGATCGAAAGTTTCAAACAGGAAGTGGAAGCACAGCTGTTCCCGGGTGCCTGCACACTTATGTCCATCCGTCCGATTGGCTGCGCACAGGTATTTTAGCATTTTGAAGAGAGACAGGCAGGGAGATCATAGCAAAAATCTATGAGTGAAAAACCGGATTTTCTGAATTCTCTCCGTATGGCTCTTGGATTTCTGACCATACTGCCTGTGCCGCAGAAATCAGAATGGAGTGATCTGGATTTTGGCTGGTCAGCGGTGTTCTATCCGCTGACCGGTGCTTTGATCGGTGTATGTACTGCCGGTTTTTTCCGGATCATTTCAGGATATCTTGCCGGACCGGTGGCGGCATTTCTGTCCCTGATCATCTGGATACTGCTCAGCGGCGGTCTCCATTGGGACGGCCTGGCTGATTGTATGGATGGATTCTGTTGCTCTGCCTCACCGGGACGCCGGCTGGAAATTATGAAAGATTCCCGGTTGGGAACCTATGGCGCTCTTGGAATTTTCTGCTGCCTTATTCTGAAATGGCTCTGTATCTGGTATCTGCCTCAAAATAAATCTTTGGTTTTCTTTGCACTGGCGGGTGCTTCTGCCCGCTGGGCGATGCTGTTCCTGACCCGGCTGCCGCTGGCAAATCCAAACGGAATGGCGGCGATGCTGAAAAGAAACTGTCCTCAAAAAATCGTTCTTTATGCGCTTCCTCTCCCGCTGCTGCTTGCGATTTTATACGGGATCCCGTATGGGGTGTTTTATCTTCTCATCAATGTAATTTTTGTCTGGCTTTGGAGGATGGCGGCAAAAAAGAAGATCGGCGGCGTTAATGGCGACGTGCTGGGCTTCAGTATTGAGATGGGAGAGATCGTTCTGCTCCTTGCGGCGCAGGTGCTTCCATGAGCAGATGGTTTGAGGAACTGCCTTTCCGCATCGGGACAACTTCCTATATTATCCCCGATGACATTTTGCCGAATGTCCGTTATCTCGCTGATAAGGTGAAAGATATCGAGCTCGTTCTTTTTGATATCGATGAATACTGCAATATCCCGAATGGAGAGCAGTCAGCGGAATTGAAGGACCTTGCGGAAAAAAACGGACTGAGTTACACTGTCCATCTGCCGCTGAACCTCAATTTTTCGGATAAAGAATCTGATATTTCCATCGAAAAAGCGCTTAAGGTCATCAACGGTACACGGGACCTGGCACCATGGGCTTACGTCTGTCATCTGGAATGCAGGGATATCCCTCATGAAGAAGGCTCCGCGCTGTGGGAATGGCAGCAGCAGCGTATCCGGGCGGCAGAAACGTTGTCAGCACTTTCCGGTATCCGGGCTGAACTGGCTGTCGAAAACCTGGAAACCTATCCCATAGACTGGAATATACCGGTCGTTCAAGCCTGCGGAACGCATATCTGTCTGGATATCGGTCATTTATTCCTTCGAAAGGAAGATCCGATACCGGTGATGCGGAAATGGCTTCCGCTTACATCGGTCATTCATCTTCACGGTGTCGGCTCGCGGGATCATCAGTCCCTGTCCCATATGGACAGGAAAATTGTCAGAAAAATCATCGATGAGCTTTTTCTTTCGAACTATGATGGTGTTGTGACATTGGAAGTTTTCAATGAAGCGGATTTTCAAAGCTCAATGGACGTGATAAGAGGATGCCTATGACACAAACGCTCTCAAACCTGACGTTTATCCTCGGAGGTGCAC